>JAMDAM010000040.1 GCA_023484805.1 Thermoplasmatota archaeon
ATGAGCGACCACCCGGTTATCCTGCAGAGAAACATATTCTACACGATGAGGCACTTCATGAGATTCGGCTTGAGCAGGGAAGATGTTATATCAAAGCTTACAAGCCAGCCTGCCGAGATACTTGGAATAAAGTCCCTGGGGAAGATAGCGGATGGTTATGCCTCATCCTTCAGCGTATGGAACGATGACCCTTTCCTGATCTCATCACATCCAAAGATGGTCTTTGCTGAGGGGAGAACGGTGTATGAGGATTGATCTGAAATAACTCCCAAATAATTTTTAATACCATAGACGCAATGGACTTTAATGCTGAGGAAATGCCCAACCTGCGGATCGGAAGTTGATGCAAGTGCATCCTTATGCCCTGTATGTGGGCTGGAAATGTCCATGCCTGCGTCCGACGGCCAGGTATCTGGAATACTGTTTATCAGAAGATTCGCCATAATCAGCATAATATCAGGAATCATAGGAATTGTCACGACCGTGTCGGGCTACGGTGTTTCGAGCATAATACCTGTGTCCGGGGGCTCGGTGTCAACCTCCGTCTCTGGCTTCATAAACTCGCCGGAGTTTGCGTATTTCCTTTTGTTGATCGCAGCCATAACGGTTGTTGCAATGATTTCATACTACATGCTCTATCGCGGATTCGACCTTCTTTCCGGGTCATCCAGGAGGTTTGCGTCTCCAAGGACTGGTTCCCTGTTGCTTATGGTTGGATTCGCAATGGTCATCCTGCCAGCGGTTGCCATCATCCTGATGGTTCCCAATCTCCTGTCCGGAATTTCGGCAAGCTCTATTTCCGGGTCGTTGCTGACTAAACTGCTACTTGCCAGTTCCGTGCTGCTTCTTGGTGTTGTCCTGCTGCTCATAGGGATAATCATGGGAATCATAATGGGCATGCACAGGCTGGCTTCTGCCTTTAACACTGGTATGTTCGATGCCGCAATGATACTGTACCTGATATCGTTTATATTTACCCCCATAATACTCATAGCAGCAGTGCTTGTTCTTGCGGGATGCAACGAAGCGTTGAGGAAAATAAAAAACGGAAGCTTCCAGCCATCAGCACGCTGATGAAAATCCTTCAGGCGTTGGGATCAGTCAAGGAAATGCCGATGGCTTGCAATGAAGGAGTAAGCCTTTTTGGATAACTCCATAAATCCGGGAGATCTCGATGCATACCCAATGAACTTGAATCCCCTGAAAGCAGAGATGATGGAGAACACTGCATCTGCACCGTGTCTCGTGACCCCTATCTCTTCCAGCCTGATTTCGTCACGCATAACATTACAACCATATTCTGGCGCTGCCGGAGAAATCGGAGCGACCGTGAATTGCTCCCTCTTATCTGCTGATTCCAGCAATCTCCCAAGAAACCTGCAAATCCTGCAGTCGGCATCAATATACACAACTTTTTTTCCAGTGCCAGTCGCATTCGCTGATTTATGCCAGTCTGCCGGAATTCCCATTCTCTTCCCGTTCATGAGGCCTCTTCACTGGAAGATTGGATTCTTGTCCCTGATGAATGTGCCGTTCTGCAAATCCATGATGGCCTGATTTATCTGTTCACGGCTGTTCATAACCATGGGGCCATACCAGTATATCGGCTCCCCGAGGGGTTTGCCGGAGAGAAGAATGAACCTTCCAGCTTTTTCCTTTGTGAATACCGATACCGCCTCACCCTCGCTGCTGAATACGGCTGCAGATCCAGGCTGTAATCTGTCTCCGGAAGCATTCAGGAGAACCTCCCCGGCAATGCTGTAGGCAATTGATGTGTATCCTGCCTTCACGGGAAAGGTAAATTCTGACTCGCTCTCCATCCTCACATCAAGGTACGTCGGATCGATCTCCGCCCTTCCCTTCAGTGAACCCTGTGTTCCAAGATATTCTCCGGCCACAATCTTTACGCGTGACCCATTGCCGTTTTCGACAACTGGTGTTGTCTTGCCCTTGATATCATTGTACATTGGCGTCGACATCTTGGTCCTGGCAGGCATATTTATCCACAGCTGAAACCCAACAGAGCTTGTGGTCATTCCAGTTGCCTGAAGAAGCTCCCGGGGATCCTTGTCGTCGAGTGGCTTAGGCATCTCCTGGTGGAAAATACCGCTTGCAGCTGACATCCACTGTATGTCAGATGGAAAGATAGTTCCCCGGTTTCCCTCGCTGTCCTGGTGTTCCACCTTGCCCTCAAGCAGATACGTTACAGTTTCTATTCCACGATGCGGGTGCCACGGAAAGCCGGAAAGATATTCCTCCGGCTTGTCGGACCCAAAGTGATCAAGCAGAAGGAACGGATCGGTCCTGACCGCCGATTCGTGCCCTCCAAATATCCTCTTCAGCTTTACTCCTGCGCCATCTGTTGTATTTTTGCCAATATAAACATATTCAACTTTTTTTGGTTTGAAGCTTTCCATCGTTATCACCAAATGCCATTTGCCACGAATCAATTGAAAGTGTAAATCTCTATCACGTAGTAAGTAGCTAATTCATACTTAGTATGTAATGCAGATTAATATACCTTTTGATACGCTTCATGGAACGGGAGTAAAGCTCGCAGTTGTGAGGGAAGCTGACCCAAACTCGGTCTCGTTTGCGAGAATTTCACCCTTGAACCTGTTCCCAACTGCCCCGGACAATACCCTTAGCGGAAGCTCCCCACCTTCGGGAGAGGCGGAATCCAGCAACTCTCTCGGGGCTTTCCATATCTCTTCCCAGTTTCCACTCCTGAAAGCATCAAGGCAGACATCGAGGTATTTCAGGGCGTTCTCCGGAACGTTGAGAACTCCTTTCTGCCAGAGGTCCAGCCTGTGGATTATTGATCCGGTGGATATGATGGCTACATCATGTTTCATGGAAAGCTTTCGGATCAGGGCGCCAATCCTCTCATGATCCTTTGTACCGATGGAATTTGATATGGATACAGGTATAATGGGCACATCTGCCATTGGAAATATGTGGATGAGTGGGGACCATGCACCATGATCCAATCCCCATCCTTCTGCGGAACCCACCGGTAAGTTATCTTTCCTTGCCAAATCCAGCATGTCTTCAGCCAGTGCGGGTGATCCCGGCGGAGTGTATCTGACTTCGTAGAATTCCTTTGGAAATCCATAAAAGTCATAAAGCTGATTCAGCTTTGGTTTTGCGACAATTCCAATTCCTCCCTCAGTGACAAAGTGTGGGCTGACTACGAATACCGCCTCTGGTTTTCCAATCATGTTTTCCCCGATGAATTTCAGGGCTCTTTCCGTATCATCATGTTTAACGCCCAAATCACCAATCAGTGT
>JAMDAM010000056.1 GCA_023484805.1 Thermoplasmatota archaeon
GAAACTGTGTACGAGAAAACAGTGACACCCTTTGGGAATTCAGGTAAGGTAGATGTTGCCAAGAAGTATATTGGCAAGAGAGTCTATGTAATAGTGTTAAGTGAGTGACGACTTATGTCCCAGAGTCCATGCATGGGTATAAACTTAAATAGTATCAACTATTAATTGCAGTCATGAATACAAGTGAAGGCAAGAAGAACAGTACAACTGGGTCAGGCAGGTTATCTGCATACTTTTCCCTTCTGTTTCTCATCCAGTTTGTTATAACCCTTGTAATACTGCTCACGGACCAGAACCTGCAGACAGATTTTGGGACAGTCCCTAAATATTTCATCCACTGGTACGGGCTCCTTGCCACGGGGCTGGTAGATATCATAGCATTCATTGTGCTACTTGCGGTAAGAAAGAGATCCATGGTCGGTGTGGGAGTAGGCTGGGCCCTCTTCATGGCAATCTTTCAGATAGCTGACATAGCGACCTACGGCATGCTGAACGTGGGTCTTTCAGCTGGCAGCTTTGCACAATATCTGTTTGGGGTTACAAAATTCGGCGGCGCCCTTCCATACATTCCGGGAATGTATGACCTTCTCTTTGCGATATATATAATTGCAATAGGGGTCGGACTTTTCGTATACCGCAAAATGCCAAACTGATCCATTTCCCACATAACGCAAGAAATCTTCGCCTTCATCTTCAGCCCCTGGTTGCTATTGGCCATTTGTGGTAGGATTTTCCCTTCCTGGAGTGGTGCCAGGCCACCAACAGGGCAAGGCTTTCCATGAAGCATACAACGGGCAGCATAAAAATTTCCTCACGGTATCTCTTCAGGAACGTCGTCATTATGGAAAAAAATGTCCTGCGGTCGGTTCTGATGAGGGTCGTCATTACCAAGGGATCAAGCTTCATTTTAAGAAGTTCCTGATGGCCAAAGTTTATCCTGATCCTCTGTACAAAAAGATCGAGAAGAGTTCCAGGCAGTTCATTGGTAACATGGATGTCATCCCTGTAAACCACCCTGTAACCACTGTTCCTGGCACTCACGCACAGGTACGCATCGTCGTTAACAATCCTGGGAAGGTCCGACAGAAGCTTCTTCCTTATGGCAATGAATTCACCGCCGTGGGCATTCAGATTCCTGGCCGACATGTAATGGAGTTCACAATCGTGAAGTTTCCATAACGCTCTTCCAATCTTTCCATGGATTCCTCCCATGGGTGCCGGGATGACGCGAGGAACGATTACGCCTATATCGTCGGAGAATGCTTCGACACAACGATCAAAGACATTGTTCTCTATGGATATGTCTCCTGACACAATAAACACAAGGTCCCCTACTGCATACTTGAATGACCGGTTGAGGGACTCGCTCTTTCCCAGCCTTTCCTTCTCCTCCTCGCAAATCAGCCTATCATCTTGTAATGCAGTCAGGTAGTTCCTGTCCGTCCTTTCGCCCCCGTACATGAGAACGATCCGATCCACATTCGATGATATTACGCTGTTAAGCAGTCTTCTGAGGGATAAGCCATCATCGAAGCTTGTGATGATGGCAGTTGAAGCCGTCATTATTCCGGTCCCTCCCTGTATTTCCTGTCCAGTTCACGATATTTTTCAGTTTCAAGGTAAAACCTGTGCAGTCCTGCTACTGTTCGGAATCTTTCGGAGGTTCTGCCTTGCCTCTCCAGCACTTTATTCGCATAAAGCTGCTTCAGATAAAGCCAGCTGGATCCGATTACAAAAAAGATGCCGTTGATAATAGATGATTCCCAGGAGTTTCTCTCTTTGACATATGCCAGATCTTCAGAATTGCTTGTTTTAATGTGCTGATATTGTGCGATTACGGCCGGCGATGAATGCAGTATCCTTGAGTAATATTCACCTCCAAATATGCTTACAACATTGAGAGAATCCTTCACAGCAAGTCCTGATATTTCCTGCCTGTAATAATGCAGGGCATATTCATCGTCAAATGCCAGGCACAGGCATATGTCTCTGTTTCCTTTCAGCCTGCGGACTATGAAGGACTTGAGAAGCTCTTTCCAGAGCCTGTTGGTCTTTACTATGAGGAAAATATCGATGTCGTCATCAGGATCTGGGAGGTATGAAACCGATCCCGACACTCCGGCAAAGAGGACATTCCCGGATAACATGGAGTGCACAAACTCGTTTGCCTCATCCAGCTTCTTCCTCCTCGCTTGCAGCTTTATTTCTGTACGGCTCATTTCCAAGGCTCCGCGAGAAGAAGAAACATGCAATGAAGGGGTATCCATTGTCGTAATTAATCAAAATAAGTAATTAATATTATCTGATATCTGAAATGATAAATGTGCCACACCTCCAGTCTCAAGCAGGAAGCATGGAAACAATCCGTCTTACGCCTGCGGCGTCTTTCCGAAGAATAATATAGTAAAAAACCTTCTTACACTCATTAGATGCGGTTAATGTTAAAGGATATACCACACTCCCTATGCATGCTATGAAAGAGGCTATAATTGGGCGGAAAGTGAGTTCATATGAACGATTTCTCGTTGCTGGATTTTGAAAAGCTCTGGAAAGGGCGGGAAAAGGTTACCATGGTTGAGAGGGAGGTTATATTGTCGATGATTGATCTGTCACCCGAGAAGAAAGTCCTGGAGATAGGAGCAGGAAATGGAAGGATTACATGGGCGCTGGCAGGAAAGTTCAGGCGATACTATGCGCTGGATGTCACCCCTTCTTTCCTGGAACAAATCAATCCTCCTCCGGGAGCAAACAAACTGATCAGGATAGCCGGTGACCTTTACAATATGCCATTCCTGGACGGTAGCCTGGACACCATCGTGATGATCAGGGTCTTCAATTTCCTGCAGAGCCCGGAAACGGCGCTCAGGGAGTTTTCACGTGTCCTGAAGCCAGGCGGATCTGCAATAATTAGCTTCTTCCACACGGGATCGGTTGCAACTATCCTGGACAGAGTAAAGTATAAGGGGAAGGCCACTGTACCGAGATCAAGGCATGTACGAAAGGTACTGAACTCGAACTTCGAAGAATCATTTTATTCAGTGCCATATTTCAAAGAAATATCTTCGGCAGCCGGTTTCAGGACTGTACATAGCAGATCCTGCGGTCTTGAGGATTATAGCCCATTTGCCCCACTTCCTGCGAAATTATTCGTGAAACTTTCGGTTCTGCCGGATATTCTGGGCCTGATCCCTCATGTCTTCATTTACATGCAGAAGGTTGAGGCGCATCCTGCTGCAATAAGTGATGAGGAGGAAATAATGGCTTGCCCTGTTTGCCATGAAC
>JAMDAM010000024.1 GCA_023484805.1 Thermoplasmatota archaeon
TAACTTCCCGCCGGGAGGTAAACAGGGCTTGAGGACAGATTGGCTGGAGTGCCGTTGACGGTTATCTCATAGTGACCACCGTTCACGCCCAGGGAATTCTTCAAGGATATCGACCTAGCAGAAACATTCACAGGGGTAACGACCCTGTTCGCGATCAGGGAATACAGGTTCCAGGATGCTTCTGCGTTCCCGGAAACATTTGAGTAGGTATACACCAGATAGTTCCCGAATGGAAGCGGTCCGCTAGCATTGACAGGTTTCCCTGTGGAATTGAATACCATGTAGTTGGTTGCATTTACTTTCAGCGTGGCAAGCGGGGTAGAATTGATGTAGAAATGCTGAACTAATACGTTTGGAATGACAATTACCGGTTCAGAGAACTTCAGTGAGGAGGTTCCATTGCTTGCAGAGGCAATGTATATGCCAGGTACCACATCGGCAGAAATTGAATTCTCATTGCCTGAAAGATAGTATGTATTGGTTCCAGTCAGGGTCAGGTTGACATTTCCCCTCAGGTCCAAGCTCTGGTTAATCAGTGAAAATGTAGCATTGATAACCAGTGGCGTCATGGTATAATTCAGCGTACTTCCAGTGATCTGGACGGTGGAGGAAGTATACAGAGCGCTCATTGAATTCATGCTGAGGTCAGACTTGCTCTGGTTTGTATAATAAAGCGTGGCAGTTCCTGAGCTTATGGCTCCAAAATAAACAGGATTGCCTGATGAGTAAAGAACGGAAACGCCAGATCCTATATGAGTGCCCGTGCTTGATGACTCGTGCAGGGAAACCGTTTCCTGGTTAGCGAATGTCAGGGCCGGTGCTATGTTCCTTGTTGAAACAAGATAAATGTTCTGGAATCCCACCTGGAAATTTCCCAGATAAGTCACAGCGGATGATACTCCATAGAAGCCTTCTGGAAGCATTATGGTGTACGGCCCAGGAGATGAATAAGAATACTTGAGAAGAGTAGAGTTGCTCATTATCTCATAGTAGCCGCTGTAGGCAGAAACTCCTGGCAGGGACGCAGAAACAGTCAATGGATAAGAGAGGCTCATGACTGCGTTCACAGAGGTATCTGACTCAACGTTGATCGTCTTGGCCACAGAATAATTACCGCTGGATGCATATAATGTGTAAATTCCATATGGTACGTTTATGGAGAATTCATCATTGGTGTTCAGGGATGTCTTATACGCACTGGATACCTGTCCGTCTGGATAAAGGTATACAGTAGTTCCGGGGTTGGCATTAAAGATGTTTCCTGAGACTGTTCCGCTAAGAGATGCAGACAGGTTTGTGGTTGAATTCTTTCCCCAGTTTGAGAACGATATACTGGCGATGTTAGTCTGTGAACTCCCCTTGGTGGCGTATACGGAGTAGGTTCCTGGCTGTACCCATAAAGTAGCATGGCCTGCGGCATCGGTTACGTTTGAATACACTGTCGAACCGTCCACTGCTTTTACAGTATAGCCAGGTGTCAGCCCGGGGGCAGATGATGTGTTGACGAAGATACTGTCAAAGTAGACGGCGGCATCGTAGACAAAGTTTCCACCTATGGTGATGTTTGCCCGAAGTACATTCGGGTAATATGTTCCGTTCACGAGCAGGGATTCCTGATAGTCGTAGGGCTGGATACCATTCAGGATGTAAGCACCATTCACAATAGGTACGGACAGGTTCGTATTGTATGTTGAATTTGTGAGGAAAACCGTGCCGGTCTGTATCTTCTTTGCGGTAAACTGCCCGGGCTTGGAAGCGTTCGCGAACGGCACATTCTGATATTCCATGAACGCTGTACCGGATATCTGTGAGCTCTTTATCTGGTAGTTATCCTGAATATAATAGTTAGGCATTCCAGTGGTTGAATTCAGAGACAGCGACAGTCTCTCCGCCTGTTGGTTCGAAACATAAACGGACTGTTCCTGGAGTATGTTCTTTCCATATAAATAAAGCGGGTTCATGGAACCCGTGCTGAATACAACAGTATCGTTGCCCGGTACAGCAGTTATATTGTAATATCCATTGGCGTTAGTCTGTACCACACCGTGTGGTATTCCATACTGGTCGTAAACTGTGACATTGACACCCCCGATAGGCAGGCCGCCAGGGTTCGTAACTCTGCCAGTGATTATTGCGCCAGGGTAATAGGCTACAATGGGATCGCTGCTTCCAAGCATCTGTGAGGTTGACGGGAAAATCACTGCGGTTCCGATGCCCTCCCTCAAGTAGGTGTAAGCCTGCTGCAGTGGGATATCCTGCCACGCACCGGGATGAGCAGCATAATCGGTATATGGATTCCATGGGATCAGTTCATAGACGATCTCGAAGTTGCTCATGTCCCAGGCAGGCATTATTGTAAGGTTTGTCGTGCCGCTAACAAGCCCTGGTATTCCATTGGTAACACCGACGGCGCTCCCTGGGAATCCTATCTGAAGGCGATATATTGTGGAGTTATAGAAGGCGGAAGTGTACTGAAGGTATTCATTTGTGACTGTGGCCGAGGTGGGTGTGTTCTGCAGGGTGTAAGTACCATTTGTTGTGTCAACTATGACGTTATAGAAATCGGTCGGAACAACACCGCCTCCTGCGGTTGAGTATGAGGGTGTATCCGTAAGGTAGGCGGGGGCATAGAAAGTACCGGTATTATTCACAGAAGATGGGAAGAGGGTGTGATCTGCCTGTATATATTTAATTGAATATCCTGTCACCTGTTCAAGTGCGGAATAGGCATTAACAAGGGTATTCATGGAATATTTCGAGGCAAGCTGGCCCTTGATTAAGGCAAAATAGGCATTTGTGGGCCCTATGCTGTTTATATATTGCCCATAGATGGACGGATTTTTTAGTATCAGGGAGCTGTACGCTTCCGGGTTTACGTATATCTTTGCGAGGAATGAAGCCTCGGCAGGTCCAAAGTAATATGTAAGTACATTGTTGACGCCTGGCGCGAAACCATTCACGGACTTGTCGTACTCAACTTCAATGGTCCTGGCGATGAAAAGGGCCAAAATCTGGCTCTGATTTTGCGCCAGCAAGATCTGTCCCGCCACCTGATATCCCTGCTGGAAGTCATCGGCAACTGTAGGATGGAGACCCTGCTCCAGTTCCTGGAAACCGTAATCCCACCATGAAACGTAAGCAGGTTTGTCATTGATTGGCTGGTTAGTATCCTGGGTGGAAAGCCATGCAAAGGATTGCGCAAGAGGCTGCGATTTATTGTCTATTAGGCTGCCCGTAGCACCAACGTAGTAAAGGCTGCTAGCGGTGAAGTTAGGCGGCTGCAGTATGCCCGGGATCGCATCATAAATTTCCTGGTTATATTTTGCTGCATTGTTAACGGGTATGGAGGAGGATATCACTCCGAGACCGGACGGAACGATGAGAAGTGCCACTATAATGAATACAAATACGATGTGGACCCAGCTTATGTTCCCCTTAATGGCCTTTCTGACACTGGCAGAAGGAGCACCGCTTCTTCTTTTCAGATCATAGAGCTTCACAAGGTGGGCGAAATACATCAGAAGTCCGGCGCCAAGTATTGCGTATGCCGGTGCAGCAGTTATGTTGAACCTTGCTGCCTCGAAGCTCATGTAAATTGAAACAAGGGAAAACACTATGACGAAAAACATCGCGTCCTTTTTTTCCTTGAAGTACATGTATATGGCATAGGCTATCCCTCCCATGCCCAGTACAAACTCGAAAACACCAAAGCCGGAAATGTACTGACCAAGAGGTAATGAAGCAGCTTCTGCTATTGTCTGATATACCCTGGTCTTTATGAAATAGCCATCACCGCTGATCAGGGTATTGAAACTTGACTTGTCGAATACGGCTAGCGCCGCGAGTAGAGCAGCTCCGAGTATGGCAATAACGGGAACGGAAATGATCCACGGTCTGCTCCTGATGGCCATGAACACAAATCCCATAAGTATGACAAGGATGCTCAGCAAAAGAACCGGCGTAAACCAAGTAGAATAGTTCCCTATTCCAATGTAATAATAAGCTCCTAGGAGGAAACCAAGGAATACCGTAATCGCAGTGGCATACACAAGATAGTCGCTTGGTCTCTTGAGGAACAGGTTAATGATATACTGTACAATCACATAGAGCAAAAGGATAACCACAGCATAGGCGTAACCCTGCCACGATAGCATCAGAGCCCCAAGCGAGGCCCCTGCAAAGAGAGCGTATATCGTCGCGAGGCGGTTCTGTTTATAGTAATTGTAGATAGAGGTGAGGACCCTGGTGGGTGGATACAATTTAACCACGATCTTACCCTTGTTCATTGTTACTATCGTTCGCTCAAAGAAATATATTGCAAAAAGGACAAAGAGAAGTTCAGGCGTGTGTATCCTGCCATCAGAGAGATAACCCGCGCTTATGTTACTCGGCATTAGGGTATACAGGAGAGCGGCAACCATCCCACCCTTCTTTCCAAATACCTCCTTTCCAATTAGGTATACCGGTATTATGAGAAGGGCTCCAAAAAATGCATCGAGTTCCTCAAACGTAAGAAGAGCAGCACTCGTTATGTTCATGAATGGAGACATAACCACAGCTATGAAAACCACAAGCAGATGGAAAAACGGTGTCCTGGGGTTCACGGTTCCCACAGGGTAGTTTAGCGTCGGGTCGAAGCTCAGCCAGTGTCCGGTTTGTATAACGTGCAGAATACTGATCCAGTTGTAATAGGGATCACTTCCACCAGAGGTTGTGAAAAATCCACCCTGAAAAGTTACTGACCAAGCGAAATAATTTGCAAGGAATAGGTAAAATCCAACCAGAACTGTGAGTACCACAACTTCCGGATATTTCCTGAAAAATCCCTGATTCCCTGCAGAGCTGTCCCTGTAAGATAATTCCATCTAAACGCTACCTAAGGTGCTCTAATGGAATCTTCATATAAAAAACTAATCGAGAGTTCATTCTGGCATAATTGCAATGAAATCATCCGAGCAGGATCATCTCTTCGCTATCGCTGTCATATTCAATAAGGCGGGAGTATCGACCCCAGTTGATGATCAGCCCAAAGGTCTTATCATTGTCATCGGAAGGGAAAACGTTCGATATAAATTCATACAGGTCCTCCCTGGAAATTCTTCTCTCCCCACTCTTACGGTATAAGTCCATAAGTGAACTGAAAGGTTCAATCTGCTGAAGCTGTTCCCTCAGAATATCTCTCCTCTCATTTATGTCAGATTTAAGGAACTTTCTCCCAAGATCAGTGAGTTTAACGTCTCCGCTGGACACATCAATCAACCCCAAGGCTTCTGCGTCTTCAAGCAGGTTCAGGAGAGTGGTCCGTTCCTCATCAAGTATGTCGTCAAGCTCGGCGATGTCAACCGATCTATCCTCATCTTCCAGTATCTCCAGAAGACCTATAAGGTCCCCTGTATTTTTTGTTTCAAGGTTATGCATATCCAATATTCCTATGTTAATGGGATGTTAGTTTTAATAATTTCCTTTTTTAGCTGACGTTAAACTCAATGGCATTGTAAAATTGCTTGCTTGATCTAGCTTGGAAAAGAGCCAGAACAATAAAAAACAGGATAAGAATGTACATGTACACAATATCTGGGAATTGCGACAGGAAGCCACTCACAGAAACGATGAATACAGTGACGAGGAATATCAGGGATGCAACTGGCAGTATCATTGCGAAAAGTATGCTGCCTTTCTGCCTTATCAGGGCGGCATTGGAAAACGAATGAACCGTTATGAAAAATAGCCCTGCAAGGCTTGACATATAAACAAAGGAAACATAGGAACCATATATCACACTCAGAATGCCTGTAGTTAAAAGAACTGTGAGCAAGACCGCCAGGAATCTCATACCGCCTTTCTCCGGTCCTGACCAGCGAAAGATGTGATCAGAAAACATCTTCCTCAGGGATCGCAGAAGCGCATTCAGGTAAGAGACAGAAAGGTTCATGGCGCTCAGTACGAGGAAAACAACGGCTGGAAGGAGCATCACAAAGCCAAATTTCTGCTGTACATACAAGAGCAATGCTGCGGGGTTCGCAACATATGAAGCAAGTCCGTTTCCGAGGAATGATACTGCGGCAAATGAGGCTATTATCATAACAAGGCCGGCAATAAGGAATGAAAGCGCAAGTCCAGTGGCAGGAGTTCGCTTAGGGTCCCTGCTGTCCTCGGATAGGAATATGGACGATCCGCTCCCAGAAAAAGCGAGTATACCGAATATAACGCCTGTGAAAAAATTTCCGTTGGGTATAAAGGTGGGGAAAATCACAGATGATTGCGAAAATGGCTTGAGGATCATAAAGAAGCTGATTAACAGGATAAATGCAGCCTCGGCTGTACCAGCGATCAAAGTGAATCTTAATGATTTCCTTAGCCCGAGCAAGACTATTCCAAATACAATGGAGATAAACAGCAGGCTGAAAATCATGGTCACTATCATGCCGGTGGCATTGTCAAAGTCATTCAGGGCAGTGTATATAAAGTACCCTCCAAAACTGCCTATTGCAATGAGTACAACCACTGAGTAAGCAAGGTAATTCAAAGCGATGAACAATCCGGGAAGCTTCCCGAGCACCTTTCCAGTATACGAGTAATATCCTCCGTTGGTTGAGTACCTCCTTGAAAGCTGGTAAGTGGTATTTATGGTTGTGAATGAAATCAGGAAGGAAATTATAACTGCATAGGGGAGGCCATTTCCTGCAAAAAGGGCAATAAGAGGGAATACAGCAATAAGATCAAGCATTGGACCAATTGATGTGAAGGACTGCATCACGCTATGTCCAAGGCCAATGGGTTTATCTGGCACGGGGGCATGATAATTTTCACGCATATAATTTTAAGCTTGAAAACATAATTGTAACCTGAGGAAATAGAATGGGGGATGTGGATCTCAGAACGATAATATTGGCTGATCTTCTCAAGCGAAAGGAGGCCGGAATATTGCAGAGCGAGATAGAGTCGGAATTTGGGTTTTCCCGTGCCCATGTCTCAGAGACGCTCTCTTTACTCATGAATGAAGGCAAGGTTCTGGAGAGGAAGGAGGGAAGGCTGTTGAAGAGGGTGTGGCTGGCAGAATATTTTCCCTACCCGATTGATGGTGTCATCAGGGTTTCAATGCTTCCGTCCAGTGAATACGTGCCATTCCTTTCCTCAGCCATCGCTGTCTGCCGTTCCCGGAACATGACGGTGAAGGTGCGAATTCTAAAATCTCCTGCAGATGTAATGGACAGCCTTCTGTCTGGCAGCAGTGATATAGTACTTGCCCCCTTTTATTCCCAGATTATATATTCAATTGTTACCAGAAAGATCAAGCTGCTTTCCGCCATCGCTTCCGGTGGGTCTTCCATATTTTCAAGAGGAAGTGATGAGTCAGGTATACTGGGGACGTCGGACACGTCCACCATGATAATTTTGTCACGCTACTTCCGGGAATCTCTCGGAAACGATGTGAATATCTACGAAGACCCGAATGATGCGATCAATGCATTTGAAAGCGGAAAATTCACCTACCTCACGATTTGGGAACCCTACTGTTCCATACTTAGGCATAGAGGGACATACAGGGAGATACTGAAATACAATCAGGTGCTTGGGGATAACCCATGCTGCGTTTCTTCCTGCAGGGCTGATTCTTCTGAAAAAGCAAGAATCCTTTACATGGAAATAGCAGAGGATTACGCCAGGCTTATATTGCAGGGCATAAATCACAGCAGGATGAGGGAGGCAACCGATCTGCTGGCTTCGGAAACAGGCGTCGGTCCGGAACTGATACTGGAGTCTCTCGAAAATTACAGTTTTGACGCAAGGATGGATGAAGGCACAGTTTTGAGGTACATGGATATCCTGAAGATTCCCGTTTCAATCAGGAGCATTCAGGATATGATTCCCTAGGACATTATTGTGAGACCTGCAGAAGGGCAGAAATATCAATCTCACCCAGCGAAATTGGGTCCGTTATCCCGAATAACTCCAGCAGGGCCGGATGCATTTCGCCAATGAACCCGATGTTTCTACCATCGAGATAGATACTGCCGCAACGCCCGCTAACAAGTCCGTCCTCGTCATTCCTGTTAATGACAGGTCTGCTTGGCGTAAACCTGCCGACAAGATATTCAAGCACCTGCTTTACTGCGGAGAACGGCGCTTTCGTATCGTGGATCATGAAGCAAAGATGGGTCTTCTGGTTTCCATATTCAATTATGTCCCCTATCTCAAAGATTTTCTGGGGCATGGCACGCCTCCTGTTCTGTTTTATGATCTCCAGCATGTTCACATACAGCCTGTCCCTAACCACGGAAAAATCAGAGCTTTTGGGGTTGAAGAGCGTAACATCCCCCCTGTATGCCAGGAATGAGAACGGAAGCTGCGACCCGACGACAAAGCTTTTCACTTCCTGGTAACCGGATCCGATGAGAAGCTGGCTGGCAGTTTCTATGACATCGTCGTCCTGGTGTGCTATCCCATGGGTCTGCGGCATTATGGGAGTAAATGGAATCTGGTCATATCCCAAGCCCTTTGCAACATCTTCAATGACATCTACCGCCCCCATGACATCAATCCTGTTACCGGGGATGGTTACGACGTACCCATTATAGGATGGGGTTGCAACATACCCCATCTTTCTGAGAGAATCTGAGATGGATTCTTCGTTTGACTCGAAGCCAAGGACGTTCAGTATGTCATCATACGAGAATTTTATTTCCCGGCCATTTTCTGACATAAGTTCAGGAATTATTTTCTTCTCCAGACCATGGTGTCTTGGTATGGAAACGGAGTAACCCATTGCCTGCAGTTCATAGGCCATAAGGAAGAATACATGAAAAACAGCCACTCTGTCAGTTCCCTCGATATCAACAAAGAGTCTTGTTGAATTCTCGGTCAACCTTGTGCTGAAGCTATTTGAAATAGGCGGGACTGACATCACATTTCCGCCAGCGTCCTCAATCACATTCACACGGTCAGCTGATGGAAGCAGGGAACTGTATTTCTTTCCGAGGGGATGCCCGCTGATCAGATCAAAAGCAGTACCGTCAAAGTCACCGTCGAAGGTCTTAATTGATACAGATTGGGAGTCCTTGAGTAAATAGGAGACGGAAGTGCAACTGTTACTAATGGAGTGTATCCCTATTGAGGCAGATTGCCTCTCCCTGCCAATGGTATCGTGCAGCCTCTCCTGGTATTCAATAATGCGCGGCAATTTTTCGCCTAGGGCGCCACCAGTAGCCAGGAGAGAAAGAAAGTAAGGTCTGATGCTCAGGGCATCCTTCTCGATGTGTACATCAAAGTCAGATTCCTGAAGATCGATAGTATCGGAAATCGAAGCCGAGTCGAAGATTTCCATGGATCGGTTGAGGGAATAAAACGAGTAAAGGTCTGGGCGGTCAGGGTTAAACTCCACCTTGACCGTCCCGTCATCCATTTCCACAGAGAAGCCGATAACAGACGCAAAACGCTGAAGGCGAGGGATAAAATCATTTCCGAAGGTTCTGTTGAGAAATTCAGTGTTGTCCCTGATGACTACCATTCAGTGTGACAGATTGATGATATATATTTAAAAGTCTTGCAGATTTAACTCTTGCCCGATATCTCGTCTATTTCCTTATTTACCTTTTTCAGGGTATAATCCCTTAAAACTAGTCGAATTAAATCTTCCAGGGAAATCGCACCGCCTGTATCAACGTCCTTTTCCAGTTCCTCGAGTATCTTCTTCGGCAGGACAAGATCTACCTTGCTGGTTCCTCCCTTGCCCTCATTCTTTTCTATGAACTCACTGATTGCGAGCCTTATGATGTCAGATACGCTTTCATACTGGAAATTTTCAACCATGTCCTCAAGCTTCTGCATCACCTGTTCGGATATCCTGACCGTTATTCTGTAGGGAACTGACATATTTCCACCGGGTATCTACGGTTCAATGTGACTGACCGTATACTTGTCTGACACTTCTTTACAGCTTATAAACCTTTTTAGGACATAGTCCAGATTCACTGAGGCAATTCAGGAAAAACATTCTATAAAGTCAACGCAGATACCTGCATATGACCATCAAGATAGGGAAGAACGTTTACATTGCTCCGACCGCAGTAATTCTCGGGGAAGTTGAAATATCAGACGGGGTCTCAATTTTTGACAGCGCTGTGATAAGGGGTGACATGAATTACGTCAGGATAGGGGAGAATTCGAACATACAGGATAATGCCACCATTCACACCGATGCAGGGAATCCAGCGGTTATAGGGAAAAACGTTTCGGTTGGGCACAACGCCATCGTGCACGGTGCTACGGTGGATGATGATATTATAATAGGCATGGGGGCAATAATACTGAACGGTGCGCACATCCGTTCCGGTTGCGTGGTCGCGGCAGGTGCGGTTGTAAGGGAAAACTTTGAAACGAAGGAGAATTCTCTTCTTGCGGGCGTGCCGGCAGAATTGAAGAGGACAGGTGGGTCACAGCATGAATACGCCATTGCCAACGCCAGGTCATATCAGGGGTTGAGGGACATGTACCTTTCTGGAAAGGTTGAAAGGTACACGCCAAAGCAGGGAAAGTAAAGGCTGGCATTCGTTAAACCTACACAGGCAGATACAGGAACGTGTGCGCCTCTGCAGATTCATGAACAAATAGCGTTCTGTGCAAAAAACGGATAATAGAGCACGGCGCCTTGAATCGATGAGGTGTCTAAGTGAATAGAACCATAATAAGAGGAGTCAAGGGACTCAAAAGGGTGTTCAGCCTGAAGGTGAACAGCAAGGCAGACACGGGAATAGGAACACTGATCGTGTTTATCGCGATGGTGCTTGTTGCCGCAGTCGCTGCAGCGGTTCTCATTAACACGGCCGGACAGTTGCAGACGAGGGCCCAAACAACCGGGTCACAAACCACACAGCAAGTTGCGAGCGGACTGGGGATACAGTCTATATACGGGCAGGACAGCAACATATCCACGCCTGAAGCTGGCCTAATAGAATACATGGCAATCTACGTAACGCCAAACGCAGGAAGCTCTCCAATAAATCTTGGAAACGTTACAGTATCGCTGACGTACCAGGGTTTCAGTGCTTCGCTCACATATGGGCCGGAAAATGGCACAGGAGCTCATGCTAATTCATATATCTCATACCACTCTGCACTGGGCGGAACAGCAAACGTCTTTAATCTGACATACTTCAGCTCAATCAACGGGTCAAAGAACGGATCGACACATTTCGCGCTACTCGGTGTCTCTAACTCAACAAAGTCTATCACGGGAAAGTATCCAGTAGTGCAGCCCGGCGACGAAATGGCAATACTAATCAACGTTTCAGCAGTGTTTGGTGGAAAGAGTTCGGGTGCCATTAACACAGGTATAGCTCAGGGTCAGGAAGTCAGCGGTAAAGTATCACCACAGACAGGAGCACCGGCAGCAATATCGTTCACATCGCCGATAGCGTACACAACGAGAGTGATACAGCTTCAGTGAGGCTGTATCATTTGAGGAGCAGTGATAACAAATGGGTCTTCTTGACAAAGTGAAGAGGGGGAAAAAGGAGACCACAGCAGCTAACGAAACAATATACAAAAACCAACCCCAGCAAATCCCGGGAATGGATGCGGGAGCCCAGGCACAATCGGAAAACGACAAATTCGTCGAGAGCGTGAATCAGAGGATCTCTTCGCTTGAAAACGATCTGGGAAAGCTTAATACAACAACCGATGGACTCAAACGGAACATTGGGGAAATTCGAACCGAGTTGGAGGCCATGAAGGAAAACGTCAAACTGGTCGTCTCGTTGTACGAGATGGTCTCGAAAGACTTTAATCCCTTCATGGATACTACACCCGAGGAGATAAAGGCAATCACGGATAAAATGAGGGAAGAGATGGAAGACATGAACAGGAAAATCACGTCGGCAATATCTGATTTGGGTGAACTCTACGGAACTCCGAACCTGGACGCCATAATTTCAGAAATGGATCGGGAGGATTCAAATGATCAATGATGCACTAAAAGGGTACCTGCAGACAAAGATAGATACTGCGGACAAATCCATTCCGCATTTCGTCCTGGAAGAACTGAGACAGAAAATCCTAACATCAGACGCTAAATTCGGCAAGACTGAGATCGATTCGCTATTTGACAACCTGAAATCGAAATATGCACAGAGCAAGGAGGGCAGTCTCCTTGGGAAGGTGGACGCAATATTCAAGGAATTGAGCAGCATGGAGAATGCTCTTTCCAGATCACTCGGCAAGGCACCGGAATCTGGAAGCGATCCCGCGGATGTTGAAAGGAAGCCAAACAAGGAACCTTGGAAAAGAATGAGGACTCCCAAAGTAGAGAAAATCGGTGACGATATCATATCAATGATGGTGGCCATGAGGTGGCTCGAATTCCTGCTTGACAATTACGGGCAGGAGAATTCCATGGATGTTCTTGACTATTACGAGAGCATCGGTTGGATTTCCTCTGAGGTGAAGCAGGACATGTTCAAGTACATCAAGATGACCGGCATCATAGCCCCGCCACAGGAATACAAGGTGAAGCCAACAATACAGGACCACATCATCAACATGCTTTTCATCGAGAAGCTGAACGGCGAGGAGATAACCAGGGACATGATAGAATCTCTCGAAAGGGATTTCAGGATGCTGAAGAAAGGGGTCGACGAACTATATGGGATTTAGTTACGTAGCAGCTGTGGCAATTTTGCTCAGTTCCTCCCTTATTTTTTTTGGTATGGTATATGGTGAATTTGTGCAGAGCAACTCACAGGTCAGTTCCGCACAGGATAAGATGAACCAGGAAAATTACGACCTGATAAATTCGAAGGTTAACATAACCGGATACTACGTTGTACCGGGAACCACGTATAATGTAACGATAAACATGACAAATACAGGAAGCATAACACTCAATCTGGATACTTCCAGTTTACTGGTAAATGGTACGATGACGAACTTTACGCCATCGGCGAACTACCTTTTCCCGCTGGGGAACGGTAGCATTACTTTTCATTCAGCTACCTCCGGCCTGAAGTCGGTCGAGCTGATCTTCAACACAGGATATGAAAAATTCACGGAGGTTGATGCATAATGGCTTCAGCAGCTGCATCGGAAATGATATTCTTCATTGCCACTATGGTGATAGCGGCATCAGTTGTCGGCGTGCTTGGGGGGCAGACCCTGCATGTGACGCAGAGCATGAGCCAGTCATCACAGGGGCTGTCATCCATGATCCAGTCCGACTTTGAGATAATAAATGATCCGTCAAACATACCGTACCACAACGGGTATGTCTTCTACGTGAAAAATACGGGAACCAATGCGTTTTTCTTCACGAACGGGTCGATTTCAACGGTGATAAACGGAACCCTGCTTTCTGGCGATCTCGTGACTTACATATCACCGGACAATTCCGGCCAGCTGCTTCCGGGTCAGGTTGGTGAGATAGTAGCAAACATCACGCTTTCTGCCGGATACTATTCAATTGTGGTAACGCTGAATAACGGTCTTTCAAAGACCATGGAATTCCAGGTAGGATGATTCAATGTATCTTAGTTTCAAGATAGATGGGGATGAACTTGACAGGAGAATGGGCGGCGGCCTGTACGTTGGCCAGATAGTTACCATACTCGGGGCTAGCGGAGAAGGGAAGACCCTCCTTTCCATACGGCTTGCCTACGGAGTTATAAAGAATGGGTCAAACATCTGCTACGTGTCATCGCAGTTTCCGGTAAGGGAATTCATATCGGAAGCGGAAACGCTCGGTTACGGCATGTTCAATGAGATCCTTTCGGACAAGGTGTCTTTCATAACTTCCGTGTTTATTCTCAGGAAGAACAAGAGGGCGGATCTTGATGATCTGCTGAGCCTTGACAAGGTCAAGGAAAAGCAGGTCCTGATAATAGATTCCCTTTCACCGGCTATGTTCAAGGACTTTGACATTTCATCGTTCCTTGAGCGCCTGAGGAAGTTCTCCGAAGGAAGGATAGTAATAATCACAATGAACCCGGACGAGCTGGATGCAAAGGCAATGAGCAAGGTCAACCAGCTTTCAACAACGATTATCCATATGCGATCAAAGGACCTGGCTGGAGAGAGGAAGCACTATATCGACCTGATGAAGTTTCCCATGGCCATGAAGAATTTCCAGCAGTCGATACCATTCAGGATCGAGCCTAAACGCGGACTTGTTGTCGAAATATCAAGTGTATCATGATTAAATTGGTGGGGTGAAGATATATGGCGGAAGAGATCACATCGGATACTATACAGGATGCCCTTAACAGGAATCCTCATCTGGCTGATTATATCCTCAACTACAGGAAAACCACAGGAAGAACGCCGGAGTTTGTCGCTGTGCCTGACAACTCGCTGAGGGGCAGAACTTCCCTGGATATCATCTACCCTGTAGGTGACCCAATTTTCATACATGCGGTAAAGGAGAGGAATGTTATACTTTACAAGCCCATAGAGCCCAATCTCACGCCCGAAGAGCAGGACATAATGGAGAAAGTGATGGCAATCATCCTTGAACACGCTGCCGATTACCCTCCACCCGAAAGTGCGGACGTACTTGAGGCAAATATTGACAAGATCTATGCAAGGGTCGTAAGCGTAGGGGGAGCGAACAAGGCAAAGGGCAACTCAGTTACTGTCGTGAAGGGACTTTACGAAAAACTTCTCTACAACATCAAGAGGGAGGTCATAGGGCTCGGCCCGATTGAACCACTCATAAGGGATTCGCACATAGAGGATATCAGCTGTATCGGCGCAGATGGCGTTTACATAGTTCACAAGATATTCGGATCCATAACGACAACAGTCTCCTTCGGAGACAACAACAGGCTTATGCTCTTTGCAAAGAGGATAAGCGAAAGGGTGGGAAGACCGGTGAGCGACAAGGTGCCGATTGTTGATGCCACTCTTCCGGACGGGTCAAGGCTTTCTGTGGTGTACAGCATGGATGTGTCTGCTAGAGGACCAAGTTTCACAATAAGGAAATTCTCCGATGTTCCCATAAGCATTGTGCAGCTGGTGCAGTTCAACACACTCAGCGCGGAAGAAGCTGCATATGTCTGGCTTGCTTTGGAGTACGGGCAGAGTGTATTCGTCTGTGGTGAGACTGCAAGCGGGAAGACCACCGTGGTCAATGCAATAATACCATTCATAAGGCCGGAACTCAAGGTGTTCAGCGCAGAGGATACGCCTGAAATACGCGCGCCGCAGGAGGCATGGCAGCAGCTTGTGACCAGGGAACGCGGAGCCGCCGATAGCAGGGTCAGCCTTTTCGACCTCCTCAGGACAGCATTAAGATCAAGGCCCAACTACATAATTGTGGGGGAGATAAGGGGCGCAGAAGGATCTATGGCTTTCCAGGCCATGCAGACAGGGCATCCGGTCATATCGACATTTCACGCAGCCTCAGTCAGGAAGATGATACAAAGGTTCACTGGTGACCCGATAAACATACCGGTAACGTTCATGGATAACCTGAACATAGCCATGATCCAGCAGGCAGTATATGTTAACGGAAGATTCCTGAGGAGAACCACCAGCATAAACGAGATAGAAGGATACTACGAGGAGCTAGGGGGCGTGTCGACCAAACAGGTTTTCCAGTGGGATCCCACAACCGATCAGCATACATTCAGGGGAATGAACAACAGTTATGTGCTGGAGAAGAGGATAGCGGTTACATCCGGACTCGAGGACCCCAAGCTGATCTATGATGAACTGTTCAAGAGGGCGAGGATAATTGAGTATCTCGCCAAGAACAACCTGAATTCGTACTTCCAGGTGTTCGATCTTATCAAGAAATTCTACCAGACCGGCGATATTGGGCTGCCGGTATATGGGTGATCTAAATGGATGACGTAATCAGGCTGGGGAAGTTTTCAAACATCGAATTCAAGAAGAATGACGTCTTCATGATACTGGCAGCTTCGGCCATGGCCGGAGTGTTTCTGGGGCTATACATAATTTTCAATACTCTTTTGACCATCATTCTTACGGTAGTTGCGATACTCGCCATGGCGGGGATGGTTCTCAAGCCCATAATAGAGCGGGATTCGAAGCGTGCCAACATAAATGCAAACATACCTTTCTTCGTAACTTCATTGGCAACGCTTTCCACAAGCGGAGCTAACAGGATCGACGTGCTCGACATACTTTCCAAGAAAGAGAAAATCGGCATGATCAAGGACGACCTGAAGAAGATTGTGAACCTGGTGATGAACTGGAAGAGGGGATTGTCCGAAGCGGCGAATGTCGTTGCCAGAAAGACCCCAAGCGATCTTTTTGCTGACTTCCTGGACAGGTTTGGCCAGGCTCTCGACAGCGGGCAGGATTTCATAGAGTTCGTGAACCTTGAAACCGATGCGGTCATGAGCAATTTTGAGACAGCCTATATTTCTGCACTGGCCACATTTGACATATACAAGGACATGTACGTATCCCTGCTCCTTGCATTTGCCTTCCTGATAGCATTCATACTGATCATGCCCGTGCTAATACCCATAAACATCATACTGCTGCTTGTTTTCAGCCTCATCACGGTATCGCTGGGAGAATTCATGCTGCTTTACGGAATAAGGATGGTGCTGCCGAACGACCCGATATGGCACGGCACCGGCATAAAGACAGAAGTGCAGAAAACCATGGAGAAGAGATTCATGATCGCTGGCATGATGTCAGGGCTAATCCTCATAGTCTTTCTTGTTACAAGGGTTGCATACGTTATACCGTTCTACTTCACCGTTACTTCTGTTGTAACACCGCTGGCATGGCCAAGCATTGTCGGTTCCCGCATGGAAAAATCCATAGGGAAGAAGGACGACATGTTCGGCAGCTTCATGCGTTCCCTCTCAGGTTCCGCTTCTGCAAGGGGAAACATGATCATCGATGCCATGAAATCCATGATAGTCCACGACTTTGGAATGATGACCAAGGATGTCAAGAACCTATACAAGCGTCTTGTCTACAGGATCGACAGCATCATTGCCTGGAAGAATTTCAGCGCAGATACCGGTTCACATCTTATCGAGCTCTTCACGGAATCGTTTGTGGAGAGCGTGGAGCTGGGTGCTGATGCGGCTGCTGCCGGAAACATAGTAAGCACCAATGTTGACAAGATCACGAGACTGCGGAGAAGAAGGAGGCTTTCCGTAAACACTTTCACAGGTGTCATATACGGAATAACCGGGGGTCTGGCGTTTTCTCTTGCAATTTCATTCGGGATACTGGAGATCATAGACAAGGTGTTCAAGCAGTTCGCAATATCGGGCCTGGCTACATACGGCATATTCTTCAGCCCGCCTTCCGCCACAATACTGAGCATAGAAATTTTCCTCTTTGCGATCCTGTACATACACGCTGGAATATCCGGAATTTCCATGAAAATAGCTGATGGAGGCAGGAAACTGCACGGCATCCACCACATTGTCATAATGATGTGGATCATATCTCTCGTGGTTTACGGAACGCTGCAGATAACAACCATACTGCTCGGCTCCTCATTCTGATGATGGAAATAATATAAATCCCCTGATAATTATGGCCGGATGTATGAATACAGGCCGTCCATTTCGCTGAACGAGAGGCATTACACAGGGCAGGACGGGTTGAATATAGGATCCAGCATATCCGGAATGACTGTCAGGATCCCCGTTTCAGACATACGGGGACATTTGTTCATCACCGGGAAAACGGGATCCGGGAAATCCTCGCTTGTGGCAGGAATGATGAAAGAGCTATCCGCAACAGACAGTTGCAACATAATGCTTGTAGACCCTCACGGTAAGCTGGCAGAAGATTTTGTCATTTCAAACCAGTCAAAGGAACTGGTTTACATCTCTCCAAGGACTGTTGAGGCTGATGGACAAAAAATCTCAATCCAGTTGAACGGGATCATTGGCGGTGACGGGGAGAACCCAGAAAATAGCCTTGGCTGGGTCAGGGAATTATTTTCGAGGGAGTCAGCACTGTCAAACAATACCTGGGGGCCGAGGCTCGAGGTCATATTCAGGACCCTGCTTTCGGAGATGGTCAGGCAGCGGCCGGATTCAAACCTTTCGGACCTGGCCTCGATCCTGACAGACCAGTCAGATCTCAAGTCCCTTCTCCGACAGTCAGAAAACCCAGCGATCCGGGAGTTCATGGAAATGCAGATGAAGGACTGGAGAAACTGGAACCAGTATGTCTCCAGCGCCCTTAACAAGCTGCTGCCGATCATATCAAGCAACACCGTATCTGCGCTGATTTCATCCAGGCGAGATTCCTTTGATCTGGGGCGCCTGCTTGAGGGGGGTGATCACGCATTCGTGATAGAGGTTTCAAAGACCACCATGCCCGAGGATACTTCCCGCATCCTGACTTCAATATTTCTCCAGAGATTCTGGGCGGAGCACCTGGTGTCAGGCAAAGACATTGAGACCTACGTCATAGTTGATGAGTGCCAGTTTGTGGAATCCTCTTTGCTTGAAAGGCTGCTAAGTGAGGGGAGGAAGTATGGGCTGCACCTGATCCTCATCACACAGTCAATAAGCCTGCTGGGACCAGCACGCAGGACTGCAATCCTTTCAAACGTGAGGAATTATGTTTCTTTCCCAGTTTCTGACGAGGATGCTGTTATTCTCTCGAAGACCATTTCAACTGGAACCAGGGAAAGGGATTTCATATATGCGCTCAAGAACCAGGAACTGCACAGAGCTGTCATCTGGTCGCAGGGAGAGAATGGAGTTTCAGGGCCGCTGAGCTTCAGTCCTCATGTCCTGGACAATCACAATCGGGGAAGGAATTTCGCTGAAACAATTGCCAGCAGCATAAGGAAATATGGCTTGCCCGTGATAAAGGAAGATAAAGTTCCTGTCGAGATAGGCAGGCACGCAAGGCTCGTCGAGGCAATGGAGAGATACCTTTCCACAAAGAAAATACCCCTCATCGTAAATAAGCGGGTCAACGATCTCATTCCTGACGGTTTATTTACCGTGAACGGCACGGAGTACATACTGGAGGTTGAGTGCTCTGACCTTGACAATATCCACAGAATCTTCAGGAAGATTAAGGGCTATCCAAGGAGGAAGATCGTGTTCATGGTATATGCCGGGGATGCGGACAGGCTTTACAGCGTGCTCACTGGTGCGTTCAAGATACGAAGGAGAGGGTCATCCATTCTGGAGATACCAATTTACAGGGAGAGCGAAACAATTTACTTCAGGGATGTCAGTGATTATCTGGAGCGCATATTCATAATTGCTTATGACATGGAAAAACTGCAATATCACGCTGGATCGGAAATGAAGAAGTTTTCTCTTTCAAGCCTGGCAACGGATGGTACATTCATGGAAAAGCTCCGCAGGTTTTCGGATGGGGAATTGCGCACCGCCTTATACAGAATAATTTCCTCATCTGGGTATCCGTACATTGCAGCACCTGATCCGAGGCTCAAGGCGTTTGATAATTCGAGTGTTCACAACCTGTTCGGTAAGAGGGCGGTACTGGCACTTCCCGATCTTTTTAAGATGGAGACGTGAGAACTTTCGGAAAAATCTGGGATCACCATTAACACTATTTTTTTCCGCTCTTAAGCTTCAATGCCGAATCCGATATCTCAGCCAGAACACTTTTCACAATTTCTGCGCAATCGGTCCTTTCTGATCCGTAGGAGGAGACTTCAACCTCTATCTTTGGGAGGATGTTTTCAGAATTCAGCGGATGTGTCTTGATATAGACTTTCCCATCCCGCTCCTTCATTATTCTCGTTATCTCGGGGGCAATGGTGCTCTCCATCATGTTTTCTATCACTATGGACTTCTCACAGTATACTCCACCAAATGCATACTGATCCCTTGCCAGTCCCAGAAGAGCCTCCATTTCTGATGGGACACCCGGGAGGACTATGACCTTGCAAGCCCCAACATCGATTATGACACCAGGAGCTATCCCAACAGGGTTTTCAATGAAATGTGATCCAATCGGGAGATATGCCATCTTCTCCCTTTCTTTGGTAAGGGGAAGGTTCAGGGAAGTGTAATGATTCCGCAATATCGCCATTATATGATCATTCTTGACGAGTTTCATGGAGAAAGCCTTTGCTACGGATTCGACAGTGATATCGTCGAAAGTTGGCCCCAGTCCTCCAGAAGAAACCACGAGATCGCTGTGCTTCACAGCCTCCTTGAAGGTCTCTGCAATCCCTTCCGGAGTATCTTCGCACACATACCCGTACTTTACGCGGTAACCCGCAAACGTGAGCATGCGTCCTATGTGGGCAAAATTTGTATTTACAGTCTTCCCCTTAAGCAATTCATTTCCCACAGAAATTATAGATGCTATTCTTTCCACGCTGGACACCGCACTAACATCGAATTATGGTATTAATGGCTTTTCAAAAAGATAGGGTTCAGGAATCACTCTGCCGGAGGTTCCTGAAGGTTTATTGTTGACTGTGTCGGTTCCTTATCTTTTGTATATCCAAGTTTGGCGGCTTTCTTCACCGATGTGGAATAGCCGAGAAAACCAATTATTACAACAGCAAATATGACAAGGAAAAATCCAATTCCGAGATTGTCAAGGTTGTGCACATGCACTCCCGTGGAAATTCCATAGTCAAGCAGTTGAGGGAAAACCAGTATACCAGCTCCCGCTATGACAAATGCGATACCACCATAGGTAAGCACATACCTGCTGATGCTCTTGGCCACAAAGGCTATCCCGTTCTTTGTAAGGTTCTTGCTTTTTGAGAGCCAGGCGCCAAAGCCCGCTCCGAAGAGTATCTGCATGGTCATGGTTCCAAGCCCAAACAACAGGCCGGGGACAAATCCCCAATAAATTGATGGCATGGACGGTGCCAGGACCGTATATATTATTAGGGCAAAGGCTCCAAATCCGAACCCCGCTATCAGGCCGTGGACAAAGGCAAGTTTCAGTGGGATAGGCTTGATGTTGTCTCCAAGGAAGACCGGGTTTGCCTCATGCTCCAGCTCGGCGTGTTCTTTCTCAGGATTGTTCTTGTGCAGTCCAACCATCCTGCCGAGTGTATGCTCCAGATAGTGCCAGTGCAGATATTTTCCTTTGGAAGCTATGTAAAAACCTGCAGCAGCCATGGCAATGCCCACAAATATGTACGTAATCCCGAATGCAGCCGCTGTCATGAATATCCCTGCCAGTGCAAGGAAGGCAATCTCTGAGAGCAGTGCACGCTGGAAGGTGAAGCCACTCGAAAAAATAAGCCCCGCCTTCATACCCTTGCGGGTGCTGTAGCTGCCGACTGAATAGGAGAATGTTATTGGCCATGTATGCTCATCGGGAGTTATTCCGTGGACTATGCCAAGGAGGTACGATATTATGAGTGCAGAAAGCAGGTCAACGTTTGATGGGTTCCATAAGTTGATCACTACCATGATTTCACCCATAGATTATTGGCTTTCCATGCGGGCACGCAGTTGGCTTTCCGACAAATGCAGATAGTTTCATTGCCGAATCTGAGTCGATCATGTAATCAAATGCGCTGACTTCCCTGCATGCTTCGTCTAGGTCAATACCACTGTCGACAAAGATAGTTTCAAGGATGCGGTGGCAGTTCACGATAAAGTTGTAGCTTTCCTTCCCGGAATCGGTAAGAACAACCATGCCCTTTTCCCTCGTAACCAGCCCTTTGGACTCAAGCCTCTTCAGTATTTCAATCACCGTTGGAGGCTTCAGGGCCATTACTTTTGCTATTTCTGATAACCTGATGGGGAATTCGTTAGAACCATTCTCACGGATTGTGACTACGCAGTCCCTTTCTCTCCGCGTGAGGGTTAATTGTTCTTTCATGGTGTTAGTATACCACTAACATATTTAAACATATCTAACTAAATAACATTCTGTAAATTTCAGTGGACAATTGAGACAAAATTTCCTACTGTAGTTACTATCAATCCTAGTAATATAAGTGCAGCCATCCACTTGTATTTGTTTCCGGATGATATATTGCCAATTGCCAGACCCATGGCGGCTAGCACGAAATAAGCTGAAAGTATAGCTATCAGGCCAAACGCGGGCTCGATGACATCAACTGAAAGTGGAATCAGGGCGCCTACAAACCCGAAGGACCCCGATAAAAGGGTACCGGCGAGAGATTCCATGAAAATTTTCATTCCGAGGTCGCTCCTTATAAGCGATTCAGGCGAATGCATGGTCAATTGCCTCGATGCCCTGATTAGCTGGAACCGCAATCGTGAATACTCAGCTATGAAGAAACTCAGGGTTCCGACAAAAGCAGAACCAAAGGCTATCCGTAGAGCGAGATCGACAGTCATGACACTGGGTCCCAGGAAATCGGCAGATGCGAGCATTAATACGGTTATAACCCCATCAGTAAGACCCATGGTTATGGGGAAAACGAGATTTTCTTTCAAATATTTCCTCGTATATTTTCTATGAGCTTTTTTCCTACAGCTATCTGGTCGACAGAGTGCACTGCCGAACCGGTTTTTTCAATCCTATCAATCAGTTCATCGTAATCAATATTACTGCCTTCCACGGTAATGCTGATACCCATGGTTTCCATGTCCATTTCCGTAACGCTGGCATTGACTGCTTCAACTCCAGGGACGGTATCTATTGCGTTTAGCAATTCTACAAAGGTTGGTCGTGCCAGAGATTTTCCAACGTCTAATATTACTCGCCTCACGTTCATTTTATTAACATCCTAATTTTCAAGGTTATATGATTCCTCTTTAAGTGATATAACTTATCTCTTTAATATTTTTTTGAATTCTCTTAAACCCTTAGAAAAGTACCTTTGTGCTATTCCTTCTCACTGTTTGACTATTATTCCACGATTTTTGGACGGTATTACGAATTTCGTACATACATATATATCGATCGGAACCATTATATAATATCAGAGTGATAAGGTCTATCATGGCTGTTGATCCGAAAGGAAATTTAATCAATGAAGTCGAGACTACAGACAAGAAATTAAGAAAAGAGCTGTCATTTGTTGGGCTGCTTTTCCTGTCTGTCGGTGGGATAATCGGGTCTGGCTGGCTATTCGCTGTCTTAGACGCTGACAGCATAGCTGGGCCGGCAGTTATAATTGCATGGCTGGTAGGGGGTATCCTTGTGCTTTTCATAGCTCTAAACTATGCAGAAGTATCTGGAATGATTCCACGATCAGGTGCAATTGTAAGATATCCGCACTATAGTCACGGAAGTTATACTGGTTCTATACTTGGATGGGCATACCTGCTTTCTGCAGTTACTGTTCCAACGATAGAGGCTGAGGCTGTTGTTCAGTATGCAGCGAACTACATTCCCAATCTGTACACTGCGCAGACAACTATCCTCGGAACTGCTAATGTACTTACAGGATACGGAATTGCGTTTGCAGCTGCTTTGATGGTAGGGTTTTTCTTCATAAATTTCGTTGGGATAAAGTTTCTCGGGCAGTTCAATAAGTACATAACAATATGGAAAATAGTCATACCTACACTTACTTTCCTGATACTATTTACCGTATTCAGGGCTAGCAATTTCACTGCTTATGGTGGATTTGCTCCTACGGCAGGTGGGTATTCCGATGTTTTCATAGCAATCCCGACTGCTGGAATAGTATTCTCATTCTTGGGGTTCAGGCAAGCACTTGAGTATGGTGGGGAAGCGAAGAATCCCCAAAGAGATATTCCAAGGGCTACAATCCTTTCGGTGATTATTGGTATCGTTGTGTATGTGTTTTTGCAGATTGCTTTCACTGGAGCAATTAACTTTAACCTCGCTGAGCCTGGAGTTACCGGAAGCGCTGTATGGGCAGGTCTTACATCTAGTGCATGGGCAAGTGGACCGTTTCTGAGTGCTCTGGATGCTGCGGGAATTTCTGCGCTCGTTGCTTGGGGATATTTCGTAATTGTGGATGCCTGGGTTTCGCCGTCAGGAACCGGGTGGGTATACCTTGGAACGAGCACCCGTGTACTGTACGGTATGTCTACCGATGGCTATTATCCAAAGCATTTTCTTCGTTTGAATAATGCGAAGATACCGTGGGTAGCTCTTCTCGGATCCTTGGTTATCGGTATGTTGTTCCTCCTGCCGTTCCCAAGTTGGTATGAGTTGGTAGGCTTTATTTCAAGCGCCACTGTTTTCACTTACATCATGGGTGGAATAGGTTTGCAGGTTTTCAGGAGAACTGCGAAGTCTTTGCATAGGCCGTTTAAGCTTCCATTTGCTTCAATCCTTTCCCCAATTGGTTTCGTAGCTGCTGCGCTGATAGTCTATTGGTCAGGATACACACTGGAAACGTTCCTTGTTTACGCAATATTCATAGGTTTGCCAATATACCTGATCTTCTATGCCCCTAAGAATCTGGGTGTTCCGAAGCAGATGTTTACGGCACTTGGAATAGCATTTGAGGTTATACTTATAGCACTCCTGCTGGCAAATTACTATTATGTGCTCGTTCCGGCTATTACAAATATCAGTAGCGGTGTAGCTGCGCCAGCATCTGTGTTCCTAATGTTCCCGTTGCTGTGGCTATTGCTCGCCATACTGGTCATAGGTACTACCTTTTTGCTCCACCGCTATGCTTTGGCTGACAAGAAGCAAGACGTCTCTGCTGGCTTCTGGCTTATTGGATTCATCTTGGTCTTGATGCCATTGTCGTTCTACGGTGCCTTTGGTCCATATCTCTCCACGACTAGCGCTACCATTCCCTTCCCATGGGACAACGTAGTAGCTATAGTTGTGGCTTTGATATTCTACTTCCTTGCAGTAAGGGCTGGATACGAGACAGAAGACATGACAGAAATAATAAGACTTGGCGGTGTAGTGGGAACAGCTCCTGAAACAAAAGAGTAATTTTTTACACCACCTTTTTTTAATAATTTAAGTTTTTTTGAACTATTCAACACATTTTTTCTATTCACATCTTTCTACGGCATTAGAGCGCTTTTGGTGGTAGTGGAAAGCTTTTCGGCACTTAGTAAGCCTATAATAATCTCAATTCGCGGAACAGGCAGAAAATGTGCTACTTTAATTTGTGTTAGAATTGGACCTTAGCTTAGATATAATCCCACAACTTGTCCTGCCAGAGGTTGTATTCTTCTTTCTTTTCCTGGATTGGTTGGGAAATAAAATTACCTTTCTTCTTGATAGCCTTGTACTGGTTCATCACTTCCTCGTAACTCTTGTGCGATAATTCATCAAATCTCTCCTTTATCCGCTTTTTGTTCACAGGATGAAGTTTTCCAAGGCGAGGACCGGCATAGAGAACACGAAAATACTTATTTTCCCCAAGTGTAACATGAAATATTCTCCAATCAATTTCCATCTCGCTGCTGAACTCGTTCCCAACAATGTTTGCCATGGCGGAGACCAATTCCCGGTCCTCCGTTCCATTTGAAAGCTGAAAAGCTATCTCAACCCCTTTTTCCATTCTTGAAAAAGCCATGATGTTATATTACCATTTGCGAAACTTGTCCACTCTTGCCAGGGAAGGTATCATTACGTTTGAACCTTGGCTATATAGAAAGGTTATTTCCACTACCCCGGAAAGATATCCAGAGTACGTATAGTATGTACCCCCCAACTGAAACAGAATGACCCACAATGAGTATGATTATGAACGCTGTGAGTGAAAAGTGATATGTAAAATCGCTCAATATGAAAATCAGGTAGTATAGAAGCATTGCAATAACAAGTATGTAAGTGGCCGTGACCAGAGGTTTCCTTGTCTTCAGCCGCTTAGCAAATTCCCTCTTCTGTTCTTCTGTCTCTTCGACCTTTATGGTTCCTAGGCCAAGGCAGCTGGGGCATATGTCAATGTGGCCGGAACTATCCCTGACTTTTCCCGTTCCGCTGCATGCTTCACAAGTGGTTTCCAACAATATATCAATACATTTTTAGTATCTAAATTCTCGTTCGCGCGCAATTACCGCTTTTCAATTTTCGTTTCTTCTAATCTGGATACCCTTTTCCTGAGGCTACCTTCACAGTTTGTGCAACAGGCGTAATATGTGTGATTGTTCAGCTTAACCCTGATGGGTGAGTCTGTGATCAGCTTGCCGCAGTAATCGCAATGTACATGTGAAAGCCTGATGTTCGCATCGAAAAAATTCCTCTTCTTGACTATTTTCAGGTCCTTAATCTCCATGTCTCCAATCTTGGGGATGTCCTCGTAATGCAGAACAGACATGTGGCTACCATCCATCAGCTCATAGTCCTCAAGTAACAGATCAGAAGGCAAATCCACACCCTTTTCAAACTGCACTATAGCAAGGTTCTCATCCTCTATGGACAATTTTAGCGTAAAGCCAGAGATCACGCCAGAATCGACAAGTTCATCAATTCTGTGCTTGGCTGTAACCCTGCTGATCCCAATTTCCTTTGCTATGTCTGCAAGCGGCATCCTGGAATTACTCTTTAGTATGGAGATTAACCTCTGATCTATTTCCGTCCTGTCATTGATCATATTGTAATCATTACACCACTATATTTTACATTTTGCAAAGAATCGTCTTTAATAGTTGACTGCAATCTACAAACATGGCAAAAAATATAGACCCTGTGTGTGGAATGAAGGTATCAGATGCAAGTTTTACCAGTAACTATGCGGGAAAGACCTACTATTTCTGTTGCGAACACTGCAAACAGACATTTGACCAGAATCCAATTAAGTACACCAGGTAATGCTGAATGCCGACAGATCCAGTATGTGGCATGTACGTACCCGAGGATAGCAGCATCTTTACTGTGGTAGATGGCGAAAAAGTCTATTTCTGCTCAAAATCCTGCATGCAGGAGTACACATCTCCGGATGAAAGGGAGAAGAGTCTTCGCTACAGGCTTGCGGTTGCGTGGATTTTTTCCTTACCCATCCTGATCATAACATATCTCTTTCAGTTTGCGTACAGGGATTACGTTCTTCTACTGTTGGCTCTTCCTGTCCAGGTCTATTCAGGATACGTTTTCTACCAGGGGGCTTACATGGCCATAAAGTCAAGGTCCGGAAACATGGATCTTCTGATAACCATCGGAACTGTAACAGCATTTGTCTTCTCCCTGTTCATCACTATTTTCCCCAAGGCGATAATCTCCGCAAGCATCTATTACGACGCTTCAGCATTCATTATCACTCTTATACTGACGGGGAACTACGTGGAGAACAGCACGAAAAAGAGGGCAAATAGATCTGCTTCCAGGCTGGTGGACATGATCCCAGCTACGAGCCATTTCATAAATGATTCTGGAGTAGTAGTGGACAGGAAAACTAGTGAAATCTCTTTGGGAGACAAGATTCTTGTCAAGCCGGGCGAAATGTTTCCCTGCGACGGGAAGATATATGAGGGTGTGACTGAAGTCGATCAGTCAATACTGACAGGAGAACAGGAGCCCGTGGTTAAGCGGGTTGGCGATGTGGTTTTTTCTGGGACTTCAAACCTTAACGGTTCAGTGAGGATGGAGGTATCAAAAACGGGAAAGAATACCACTGTTGGCCAGGTATATGACATGATACGGAAAGCATCCACTGGAAGAGCCAAGGTGCAAAAAATCGCGGACAGATTCTCGGCAATCTTTATACCCATTGTTCTGACTGTAGCCGTGGCTTCGGCTATTTTCTGGGTGATCTTTCTGAGTTACGTCGGCAGCCCCTATTCCGTGGAAATAGCTGTACTCTCCTTCGTATCGGTTGTAGTTATTGCCTGCCCATGCGCGATCGGCCTGGCTGGGCCCATAACAATGCTGATTTCGTCAAGCATATCATCGGAAAATGGAATCGTGGTAAAGAATGCAGGGTCGCTGGATCGGCTGGCGAAAGCAACAAGGGTTGTATTTGACAAGACCGGCACCTTAACGGCTTCAGACCCTGAAATATCTTCCATTACAGTGAACAGTGGCATGACAGAAGATGATCTTCTTGCCCTGGGTGCGGCTCTTGAAATGAACTCTAATCATCCCGTTGCGAGGGCAATAACCGGTGAGGCTAAGCGCAGGAATTTGATTTTGCATAAATCCACTGAAATCAAGGAAACTCCTGGAACGGGGATAGAGGGGGTAGTGGACGGGAATAAAATAGGCCTTGTAAGGTCTATGCAACAGTCCGGATCAGCAGTGGACATTCTTGTTAATGGCGTCAAAATGGGCTCAATAGGTCTGGAATACCCCTTGAGAGAAGGAGCCAAGGAAGCGATTAATCAACTGCAATCCATGGGTCTTTCGGTATCGGTGCTGTCCGGCGACTCAGAGGCAGCGGTAAAGGGCATTGCCCAGAATCTGGGTCTGAATGACTTTCATTCCGGCATATTTCCTGGACAGAAGGCAGATATTGTAAAGGAATACCAGCAGAAGGGAGATTACGTCATTTTTGTGGGAGACGGGATCAATGATACCGTAGCCCTGGAGACTGCTGATGTAGGGATCGCGATGGGGTCTGGTTCGGATATAGCCAGGGATAGCGGAGACCTGATAATACTGAGCAACGATCTTAACAGCATCCCGAAGGCCATAGTGATTGCAGGGAAAACAATATCGAAGATAAGGCAGAACATTTTCTGGGCAATAGGCTATAACTCTGCCCTTATACCCGTTGCAGCAGGAATTCTTGTGCCGGCTTTCGGACTGGCGGTCTATTCTGTCCTTCCCATGCTTGCCGCACTTGCCATGGGGTTCAGTTCCACCACGGTTGTGACCAACTCAATACTAATGAAGGGCAGAACTGAGAAGATTCTCAGAGATATAAGGAAAACTGGAGTGAATATGCCGGTTTCCGGGAGCACCTGAGGGAATGGAGATACAGGTTGGCAAGGGTTCGATTACAATTGACGGCTCTCTGCTGGACAGGATTGGAAAAAATTATCTTGTGCTGAAACTCATTACTGAAGCTGGGCCCTGTACCGATGCAATGTGCCAGGTCATCATCACCATCCAGGCCACCATTGAAGAGAGCCTGAATCCAGAATTTATAACTTATCCCGCGGGCGGAGCTTACGTTGCAATGGAACCCGCAGTTTACAGGTCAATTGATCGTGGAAGGCAGGCAGTTTATGTGAAGGAAACCAGGCATGCTGGCCTGGTAGTGAAGGGATTCGCTCCCGTACAGTGAAATACGATCCTAGATATTTCCCCTGTTAAGAACTGCCCACTGGAAATCGAGTATGTGCCTGTATTCCCTTTCTGGAGTCACCGTGATGTTGTTCTTGAAAAACTGCAGTTCCGTTCCACGGTTGTCTGCCAATCCTGAAACATTGAAAGTCATGCTAATGACATCCTTTCTCTGGGACATTCCTGGAATTTCGGTAAAGACACCAACCTTGCCATCCGGCATCTTTACTTCTGCATAACCGAATGCTACGCTGTACACGTGATCTTTTGATTTGTATTCGACGGGGTTGTCCTGGCTCACAGATGCATTATGCCACAGGACGTCTAGGACTTCGGTAGAATTAACCGGGATCTCGCTTCTAGGGATGTCCATGTCTTCCTTGTTAGCTGCGCCCTTCAGTTTTTGTTCAATTTTCTCAATCTCACCCATTGCCATTTCACTTCCTTATCCTAGCAGGTCACGGAAAATAATTCCACCCATCCTTGAATACAGCAACCTAATTTAATGATCTCTTTTCCAGCCGCATAGGGTTGATCGTGCTGAAAGCCTATCTGCCCACGGTGGAGGCAGTGTTGACCATTTCCTTGGCTGCCTTTGTATAGCGCATTATTTTCATCATGGGTCCGTCAAGCTTGAATTTTCCTGTCAGGATCCCCTGGATCGGGTCTATCTGCTTGTCTAGTAACTTTACCCAGTTTGAATATTTTCCGATATACTTGAACTCTGTCTTCGGCAGGTTGTCACCGGAGTCTATATATCTTGCTGACCTGCATTTTCCATGGTAAAGGTCAAGATACACATACTCGTCCTTGGGATGAGTATCGTCCTTCTGCACGACAAATAGTATGTCACCTTCCCAGGTTTTGCCAGCATCCTCGTAGGCCTTGCTTCCATTCAACTTTTCCATATATTCCTTAACCCAGTTTTCGCTGGGAAATTCTGCCATATTTGTAAACGCCTAGTTTTTATATAAGGTTTAGCATCAAAAGCAGTGATCCACTTTTGTCCATCTTCCGAAAGAATTCAAGGTTATGCTACCAGGGCGATTCAAGTCTGGACATGCGAACCATCATGAATTATAGCCAAGGTATGCTTGCCAATATTGGTACCAAATGAACAGAGCCTGAAAAAGCGAAGAAATTTGTATTCGCTAACGCTGTTGAATGCATGCCGGGAGTAAGGGTACTGTATGGAAGCAAGGATGGATATGAACTTCAAATCCCAGCAATAAACGAGATAGAATCTATTTTTGGGATCAAGTGGGCTGAAAAGATCTGGGATGGGCTTGCAAACCCTCCGGAAGTTCCTGGGAACATTGAACTTGGAAAGGAACTGTCTGAGATTGTAGGCAACGATAATGTTTTCCTTGACGCTTCCACTCGCCTTAAGCACTCCCTTGGGATGTCATCTCCAGAGATTCTTGGCATCAGGAATGGAAAGTTTCCCGTGATCGTTGATGCAGTAGTCGCTCCAGGTTATGAGGATATCATTCCACTGCTTGCTTTTCTGGAATCCAGGAAAATGCACGGTATCATATATGGAGGGGGAACAAGCGTCAATGGATCCCTTCAGTCGCAGAAAGGTGCAGCAACTGTTTCCATATCTACTGAACGGCTCAGGAAGTTCCAGATCTCAGACAGCTATGCAGTAATTGGTACCGGCTGGAAAGGCATGGAACTTGAGAAAAAGCTCAATTCCTCAGGCTACACCATGGGGCATTTTCCGGAATCCATGGAGGGCTCGACTCTGGGCGGTTGGATTGCCACAAAGGCTGCTGGGCAGGAATCCAATTATTATGGGTCCATTGAGGATCGGCTGCTCGCAGTCAGGATTATCAGATCAGATGGTGACCTGGCTGATACCATAAGCCCGCGTGAATCTGCCGGCCTGATGGCAAAGGACATCGCAACGGGTTCAGAAGGGAAGTTTGGCATCATCACGGAAGCCGCAGTAAAGCTGGACAGCTTGCCGCTGAAGAGATACTACAGATCTTTCATCGTCGAAAATTTTGAGACGGGCATTGCATTTCTGAAAAATATGAAGGCAATCCCAGCAATATCCAGGTTATCTGATGGGATGGAAACGGAATTCTCTATGAAGAACAGCCGGGACTCGATTGGCCTGAAATATGTGCGCAAAATGGTCAAGATTAGGAAATTCAGCAATCCCTCCCTACTTATTACGATAGACAACAAACAGGACAGGATCACTAAGCCTCCCGGATCAATCTCGATCGGTTCATCACCCGCAAAGATATGGGAAAGGGATCGTTACGATCGCCCGTATCTCGGCAATGAACTCTGGATGCGTGGAATCGTTCCAGATACACTGGAAACGTCAGCAAGATGGGAAAACCTGGTCGAGCTTTACCATTCAACCATTTCACTGTTCAAAACATTGCAGGGTGAAAGAAAATTCCACGGCTTTATCATGTCACATATTTCCCACGTTTACCCGCAGGGGGCATGCATATATTTTACCTTTGCCATAAAGTCTAATAAGGAACCTGATGATTTGATTGCAATAAGGGATGCAATGCTTAGTAACTTCATCAGGATGGGGTCACCTGTGACGCATCATCACGGTCCGGGAAATTTGATGCGGAAGTTCGTCGACAGCAGGAAGCTTCAAATGCAATCCCTCCTGGGGGACCCGGTATTTTCAGAGGTTGGATAAAATGAAAGAATTTTCGTTCAGAACAAGGAAAAAAGACATTGGTGAACTTGACGGCAGACATTTCCAGGTCGCGATCATAGGGGGCGGCATTACCGGTGCAGGGATTGTGAATATTCTTGCGGAGAACGGGATCAAGACCGTCCTGTTTGAAAGAAATGACTTCGCGGCGGGTACAAGTTCCGGGTCTTCCAAACTTATACATGGCGGGCTGAGGTATCTGCAGCAGGGCAAACTGAGACTGACACGGGAGCTGCTGAAGGAGAGGGAATACCTCCTGGAAAACACCGACATTGTTTATAAGCAGGATTTTCGGGTCATAATTGATGACTATTCATGGGGGAAGGGAGAGCTGACCCTTGGCATATTCCTGTACAATATACTTGCCGGCCATTTCAGGGTTCAAAGAATGATCAGGGACGACCTAGGGTTACCGGGCGTGAAAGGGTATTTCCCTTATTACGACGGAGTGACCGAGGATACCGAGATGGTGATGTACAACATTGCCTATGCACAGCAGAATGGGGCATCGTGCTTCAATTACACTGAAGTCAAGGCCATTTCCCGTACCGATAATGGTATCTCCATCCAGTACAATGACAAGGTGGACAACAGAGCGGGAACCGTATCGGCCGATCTCGTGGTGAACTGCGGCGGACCATGGGCGAAGGAAATCAGGGAACTGTATGACAGGAACAACCCCGGCAAGCTGAGCTTGAGCAAAGGCATCCACATTGTGGTTGATCGAGCGGATCTGAATATAAACTATGCCCTTGTCTTCAGATCGCACGTTGACGGAAGGCAGCTGTTCATCATACCACGTGAGAAGATCACGCTCATTGGCACAACCGACAAGTTTGTAAAATCTCCTGACGATTTTTCTATCCCTGACGAAGACGTGGACTACCTGGTAGAAAGTGCAAAGCGCCTCTTCCCAAAGTTGAGCAGGAGCATGGTCGTTTATGCCTTCGCGGGCATAAGGCCCCTGTTCGGATCGGGTGACGATCCTGGGAAGATATCCAGGGACTTCCACATTGAAAGGGACAGTAGCATGATCGATATTTATGGGGGAAAGCTGACCAGCTACAGGGCCATCTCAAGGAAGGTTGCAAAGCTGGTAGCCTCCGAACTCAGGGTAAACATTCGTACCAGGGGGTTGCCTGTGTTAGATTACAGCAGACCCAAGGGAGAAGATAGAATCAAGTTTGAAGCAATGTATGAATGCCCGGTGTATCCAGATGACGTAAAGCTCAGGAGAGAGGCAGCACAGATATACAACCCCAAGGGGCAGGATCAGGTTAGGAAGGAAGCTGAGAGTGTACTGAAATCAATGGAACAGTGAAATGAAAATAGGAGCTATAGTGAATCCCATATCCGGGGATGGGTCTGCAGTCAATTTCATTCCGGAAATAGAAAAACAGGCCAATGGTATAAGCGAACTCGTGATTACAAGGAAGGGAGGTGAGGCCATGTCCGCTGCTGAAAGGTTCTCAAAAAACGGTTTTGATCTTATCATAGTTGCAGGAGGTGACGGTACCCTGAATGAAGCTTCGCAGGGGATAATTGGTACGGAGACTGCAATGGTTCCGCTTGTATTCGGCAATGGATCGGATTTCACCAGAAGCGCCGGTAGAATTGAGATGTCCAGATTGTCAGATGCAATTAAGGCAGGCAGGACAAGGAAGGTTGACACTATAATGGTAGAATATGCAGGCAGTAGAATCCATTTCATCAACATAATGGAACTCGGATTCGGAGCACTTGTGATGAAGCGCTTCAACGACAGACGGAAAATCAGAAGAAATACCTCTTTTACCAGACACATATTGGCGGAGGCCACCAGGCTCAAGTCCTTTCCGATAGACATGTCAGGCGATTCATTCTCATATTCGGATGACATTGTTGAATGCATAATAGCGAATGGCAGGTATTTTGGAAGGGGATTGCTTGCCTCTCCCGGGTCCAGCATAGATGACGGAATCATTGACGTACACATAATTGAAAAGATGGGAAAGGGAGAATTCTTCATGAAGCTTTCCAAAATAAAGGATGGGAGTTATATCCAAGACCGTAAGGTGAAGAATTACACCGCCGGAAGCATAGAAGTAACTAATCCCGGAATCCCATTCGAGGTTGACGGCGAGTTTTTGGGCTTCAGTCCACTGAGAGCAACAATCAGGCCACTGTCGCTGAAAATCCTGCAGCTTCCATAGCTGCGAAGTTTATCTGCGACCTGTGGGAGTTTTCTTTAATTAAGTGGGCTCTGTTCGTTCGATTAAGACACATTACCGTTGCATTTCAGGACCAGCATTCTTCGGTATGTGGGTAAACCTAATGATATTGGTGCTTACATTTTTAACATGCCATGGGAATTGTTTTAATGGCTTGGTTCATTACTTCTCATGAAATGGGAAAGATGGCGCACGGAAACAGGGCTCTGTTTATTGATCGGGATGGCACTATCAACAGGGACTGCCCATACTGTTTTAAGCCGGAAGATTTGGTGCTTTATCCAGATACCCTGAACGTGATGAGAGAATACCAGGAACAGGGTTATCTCATAATCATCATCACAAACCAATCAGGTATTGGGAGGAAATATTTTACTGTTGAACAGATGAACAGGTTCAATAACACTATGCTACTGGAATTGCGGAAAAGTGGAGTTCTGGTAAACGCAATATATTATTGCCCCCATCTGCCTGAAGATGGATGCAATTGCAGAAAGCCAAAAACGGCAATGATTGAGCTGGCTGCGCAGGATTTCAAGGTCAACCTCAGCGAATCTTTCGTTATTGGCGACAGGGACGACATGGAAGGTGTCATGGCAAGAAAACTTGGAATTCCTTACCGAATAATCATTCACTGACATGTAAACCGCTTTTCATTGCCATAAAGCCCCAGGATTTAACTTTAGTCGGTACCATATATTGTTGTAAAGTCGCGCAGAATCTAGCTGGAGACAAAAAACTTCTCCCTGTACAACAGCCATATTCATTATCCGTCCCACATTTAACAGGTCTTATCGAATCTTATATTTATTTGGTTCTTAGCAACAAAACAATACCACTGCCTTGCTATTACACTGATTTAATATCCAGACACTAATTACACACAGGCGACCTTCAAGATTTGACAATATATGTAAAATATCGAATACATGTACCTATATCATGAAGGGGGCCTATGAAAGTGTACTTCATTTAATAGGTTATGTCTTAATATTACAATTTATTTAATCATTCGTACTACAATATTTTCTGTAACATATATGCAGTTGGCATCCTTAATTATTCAAGGTGAAAACATGAACAAAAAATTGTTTGCCTTGATGATGGTACCGATAATTGTTGTTATGGGTGTTACATTTGCATTTTTAGCTTGGGCCGGAAGCTCAAATGCTTTCTTTGTACAGACGGTTGCGACCGTCGGCTATTCAGAAACTTTGAGTTTCAGCGGAACCAATGCCAACCTGAACCCACTAACAATATCAGATGGGCACTCAAGCGAATCAGTTTCCATGAATACACTGGATCACACTATTTCCGCATCCTCTGGATCGGCGACTTCATCCTTAAATGTATACGCTAACGTTACATACCTCGTGCCCGGACAATACATCAATTTCACTGTCGTAATTAAAAACACAGGGAATGTAATATTGAACGCCAGCATGGTGACAGTAACAGGGGGCAATACATTTAATGGGCTCGGACAGCAAGTCAGTGGACCACAGACTACCATGTCATTTTTGCAGCCATCGATTACATATTCTTTCTTGGAGAATGTTGTTCAGAATGGATTATCCGTTCCTAATGGAGATGGTACGATATATTTAGAGAATGCGACGTCGAACAAGTTCAACTCCACCATATCTTACACCTGGTGCAACACTTACCTATGACGTGATAGCTATCTTACCAACTGTCGCAACAACGAACTGGCAGGGATACACTTTATATGTTGAGTTGTCTATTCCGATAAGCACGGTGGTATGATCTTGAAACACACCCAAACCTTTTTTTTTAAAATGTTCCTGACAAAGTTCGTGGAATGTGAGATATCCTGTCTGGGTAAAATTATATATACAACAATGATAACATATTGACTAAGAAGAAATATGCAGGCATGGGAATTAGTGGCTATAATCTCGATTATCTTTACCATACCAGTTCTTATGGTATCATATTTTCAGCTTGTCCTGTTCTTCTATTCATTAAGATACCCGCGTGATCTTGAAAAAGAACCTCCGGTGCTAACGGAGTTTCCCAAGGTTTCAGTATTAATAGCCAGCTACAACGAAAAATATGTTATTGATAGAAGCGTTGATTCGGTAATAGCAACTAACTACCCAAAAGACAAGCTGCAGATAGTGTTTGCAGATGACTCAACAGATGAGACCATAGCAATAGTTGACGCTGCCGCTCAGAAAGCTAAAAATGCAGGAATAGAAGCTGTTGTGTTCAGGAGACCTGACCGGGACAACTTCAAATCTGGTGCAATGACTCTGGCAATGAGTCTCGTGACAGGTGAGTACGTGCTGCAGCTTGATTCCGATTCCCGTATTCTTGAAGACACCATTCTGAAAGGTGTGCATGCATTCCAGACTCACCCAAACACTTCATTTGTTTCATTTCGTGTAGGGCACTACAATAGGCACTTCAACATGATAACTTCCCTTTTTGCAGTTTCCCAGGATCAAGGCGATACTATTTCCAAAATGGGGTCGTATCTGTCAAGTTTTCCATTTTCAGGGCAAGGCGGCTACATAATGTACAGATGCTCTGATATAAGGAAAGTAGGTTTATGGTCAGAGCACATAGAGATAGATGATGCAAAAATTTCGTGGAAACTATATGCAGCCGGTACCAGGGGCATTTATCTCAGCAATGCCAGGATCATGAGCGAGGACCCTGAAACCCTAGAAATATGGAAAAAAAGGGCATATCAGATTCAGAAAGGCTGGACAAAAATTGCATCTGTATATTTCAAGAAGACTTTTCATTCAAAAGATCTTTCTGCGAGGGACAAGTTTGTTTTGTTCCTGACATATCTTTCGCCTTTCACTAACCTGAGTTGGATAATAACAAGTTTTCTTTCTGGATTTTCCTTGGTCTTTGGTTGGCAGGCCCCGGGTACTTCTGTGTTCAGCAGCCCATTTTACGTTGTGATAGTTACTGTACCGACTGCGTTGTTCTATCTCTCGGCATTTTATGCCCTTAAGGTCCAGAATATAGTTACGCCAAGAAACCTCATTATGATCCCGATACTCACATATGCAAGCGCCTGCATGATCATTCTCGGAGCTATAGCCTTCATACAGGGAATTTTCCGGAAGAGTACGCCATACTTCAAGACTCCCAAAACCGGTGATAAGAAATTCACAAAGGAGGTAGATTATAACCGGGAACTCAAACTATGGAAAGTATCCTATCTTGAACTGGCGTTTTCACTGGTCGGCATATTCCTCGGTGCCTATTCCCTATATGTTGGAGTATGGGTCCTGGGCCTATCCATGTTCGGGTTTTCTATACTTACAATAAAATCCCTTAACCTTTCACGCCTTTTCAGGAGCAGGGGAAGCGGTAAGGGAGGCTACTGGTCAGCAAGGAAGACAAAGAAAGGGCTGCAGGTTTATGAATCGCTTGATTCTAGTGGTTCTGGAATGAGTGAAGACTGACAATATTTCTCAACTTTTTATCTGATTTTGAGTCAACTGGACCATCTTAAGTAAATTGACGAAAAATATAGCCTGGAGTGCACAAAAATAAGAAGGACCAGAAGTCATCTATTGAGACAGTTACAAAGATTTTGATTCTGTAAATTGGCTTCTCATTAAAAGTCAGTTTCCATTCTCCGCTTCTTACACGGCAATATCAGATGTAATTGTAGTACAGCTATTTTGACAGTAATAGACTGACTGAGCATAATCAAATTGCCTCGATAAACTATGCGTCGGTTTGTTTCAAAATTCGTTTAACCAATAAGAAAACTCATTGATTTCCAATCAAGACAAGCCCTTGCTTCTCAAGTAAGAGAAACTGTATCCATAATATTCCATTATTTCAAAGGAGGTGTTGGAAGGGATAAGATCATAATTAAAATCTGGCCGGATAGTTATTGTGTTGTTACCCGGTGTAATATTGGAGTCGGAACTCCACAGGAGCGGGTACAGTACGCCTGAGAAAATCGAGGAAGAGTTGCTGGGGGTGTAAATGGCAAACAAACTGGGTATACTCTGGTCATTGCCCTCTCCGGGTTGATAATAAACTGCTACAGTCATGGATGAAATGAACTTCTCGCCAGAGGCTTGAACTGTATAATTTACTATAGATGTTATGGTGAATGGGGTAGTACCCGCCTGTTTCGCGGAAAGATATGATCCAGCTGAAGCAGCTGATGCAACAATTGCAACAGTCAACAGTATAGTTGCTGCGACGCGGAAATTTTTGTGAAGAAAGTGATTTTTTATATGGGCATTCATATCAGACCCCTCAACGGCTGTTTTTGTGGAGTATTTACCAATACCTATCTCTCCAATGGCAGGTAAGAGAAGAAGGGGCCAGACATTGAGGTAGTCCGTCTCTACCCTGAAATTGAAGATAAGTATAACAATGGGAAAAACAAAGAACGCATATTTTAATCTATCAAAATGTATGATATATATACCAATCAGAAACAGGAAAATCAAGATCATCATGAAGGTGAAGAAAAGAGGAGGAATTCTTGTATATCCCATAAAAGCCAGAGCTGATGGGCCGAAACCCACTCCCATCAACGGTGTTGTGACAATTGATGTGACTCCCTTAAGCCAATCCATAGGCGAGGCAATCAAAAAAGGCAGGTTTGGAACCAAGAATGCGCCAAAAGCAGCTATCAGGAATTCTGCTGGCCTCTTCAACCTTTTTCCGCTTTCGAAGTAAAAAAGGATGAGGAAGAATGGAAGAAGTATTATTGGAAGCTGTTTCAGTGCAATAGCGATCCCGAAGAACACTCCGGATAAAATGGGTTTCTTTCTGGTGATATAGGAGAAAATTGCAAAGAATACCCAGATGGAATCCATGGTCCCTCCAGTTGCGATATACGAATAATACACACTCAGGGATGCAAGCAAAGCTATGATCGCGGTCTTGCCATGACTCTTGCTCCTGCCCAGGGATAGGTAGACCAAAAGAAAGGTGCCAGCGGAAAAAAAGAGCGGTATTGAGGCAGGCTGCAAGTCAAATGCAGCGGCCGGAACCATAATGATGGCCGCCAGGGCCGGGTAGCCTAAGGATGTAACATAACCCCCGGTCAAAATCGGCGTAGTGAGATACAGGGGGAATCCAGTAAAAGCGAACACACCCCTCATATTGGCTGCAACGTAGGGATTTATCCCATGCAGTATTAGATATCCAGCATAGTAGTCTATATTGATCTCATCGGTTCCCGGTAATCGTACAAAACTCTGGAGTGCATACATGCTGCCGAACAGGACTATTGAAAAGGCGACAGGAATTATGTACTTTGATGATCGCGTGTCTTTATTTTGTAAGTTAGACGCTTCAACTCGCTTTTCATCATCACGTGTATTTGCAGAACTCGATTTAGTGATAGCAGAAAGCACCAGTAGTATGAAGGCCGATATGATAAGCATCCACGTAAGCACAAGGGAGATTGGGTAATTATACGCAAAGACAAAAAATACAAGGAAAGCAAGATTCAGAAGTAGAAAACCAATCGAGAACAGTATCACTCTGGACACAATGGTCATGTCACGATGCAAAAATTCCTTCCAGATTGCCAAAATCTTCATAATATTCTTCCTTTCTTCAGGGCTCTACGTCTCGAAGCGGTATTGCCTTCAATCTTTTCTTAAGATTTTAGGCTTTTGGCTTGAATTTTGATATCTTTGTCATTTGCGCCAGTGGTTAAGGTACGTCATATGTCCTGGCTGTGCCCCTGTAGTCAAGTTTGTATAGCGTAATGTTACCAGGGTAATCCAGCGGGGTTACCACCTTAGCATAAACGCCGTAAATAGAAGAATTGTCAATCGATTGAATTATGGAAATCGGCAGGTCTACTATCTGGCTTTGATCGACAAAAATATATTGGAAGTGATCCGGATTGGAGAAGTTATAATACCCGCCCCTGCCGAGATCATTGACGGGAAGCCAGTAGAAGGAAAGTGCATTGGCATCTGTTGCCACGAGCGGAAACAGGTTGTCTGATACTGCTACCGAGGCGTTTCCCGGGATCAAGGCTGCGATCGCTTCTGCTGATCTGAACTCAGGATTCAGGGTATACGAGAAAGCGTAACCAGAGTCAATATTATGGTTATCATTGTTTACATTAAGTGGGCCAGCAAGAAAGCTGAACACCAGTATCAGCACAGATAGGGCAGCGATAAAATACCTGGAATCAAGGTGAGCTATTTTTTTTCGAAGCAAAGGAATTATTCCATGCCTGGTAAGCAGAAATGCGACGATAATTGCTGCTAAAAGCACGCTTAAGATCAGAATTATGTTGGAAACGTCAGTTCTAACAGCAGAAAACGAATTAACAGAAATCACGATAACTGAAATGGCTGGAACCGCAAGGATGGCATACTTCCCCCTGTTCGTCAGGTTTCCCTGTTCAATTCGCTTGAGGCCGAATGCAACGCCTATTATGACGGAGGACATGGCGATAAAGTTGTACTGTTCAGATACGTTTGCGTATGAGGGAGAAAGGAAAAAAGTCTCATAAAGCCAGGGCAAACTGAGGATTAACAGCTTGGGCCTGAGGAGCGGAATGAAGCATACAGACGCAAGTAGAATTATCCAGTAAGAAAGTGGCAGGGTTTCCAGGCCAATGTCAATATGGGCAGGGAACAGAGCGGGCAGACCGTATTTTTCAAGATTAACTATTCCCGACATATTGTTCAGGTAGGACGGCAGAAGATCAAGCTGTAGGTACCGTCCAAGCAGGAAAGCAGAGATGGATATTGAAACCAGTGCATATAGTGCAAGATACTCCCTCTTGAACAAACCCCTCGGGTGAAGCATCGAAATAAGTCCCTTTCTATCTATGAAAAAATAAAGGGCAATGCCAAGTGCCAGGAGTGGAAAGACTTCGTTTATGCAGGAGCCCAGTGCAATAGTAAGGGCTGCATACACATACCTGTCAGTCCATACGAGATAGAACAATGACAGAAATAGGGCAGGCATGAAGGAAAGCCAGTGGTAATCGTACATCAATGATGCAATAATCGGAAAATTGCAAAGGTACAGAAGAACCAGGAATACGAAATAATTCCTGCGTAGATCCAGTTTCCTAGAAATTAAATAAAGGGGTATGACTCCCGCTGAGACAATCAGTGCCTGCAAAGCGAATAATGCAGTTGGCGATCCAATCAGGTTATAAAGGTATGAGAACGGGATCGCAACATAAGTGGAATGTATTTCCAGGTGTGACAGAACTCCATATCCCTGAAAATCTGCGGCTTCATAGAGCAGGAACCCTTTTGATTCGCTGGAAAGCATCTGGATGTTTATGCCCAGATCCCAGTTAGAGGTGAAGAAGTCGACATATCTCATATACGATAATGCGGTGACAATGGCTGTGAATGAAGATATGCAGATTATTATGAAAAGGTATGAATTTTTTACAACAGCACCTTTTGAGTCTTCCAAAACTCTTCGATTGCATATAAGGCTACAAAATTTAAAAATGTTGGCGAGACACCATAGGATCTAATAAAATTCCATAAATAACCCGTTTTACGCATGTGTCTCGCATTCAGGACCGATTCTCGTGGTAATTATTTTACCGTGAATTGTTATACGCTGATGATGGATAGTTCCCCGAAAGCTATACCAAAAAATTGGGAAGTCATGATTATTGCTGCTGCAATTACGGCCTATGCTGCACTCTACTCAACCCTTTCTGTCATACGCTTTCTGACATATAATGCCTATGTCTACGACCTGGGACTCAGCTCTTCCCTTCTGTATGGCGCGGTACACGATGGAACTTATTTCTTCATTCAGAACCCCGGAAATATCACTGCAAATAAGATGATATACATACCGCTTGCTGTAATCTTTCAATTCTACCCTAACTTTATCCCACTTCTAGTCTTCCAGTCGATTTGGATAGCTGTCGGGGCATACCCTCTATACAGGATCTCAAAAAGAGTGATAGCTGATCCGTTTCTATCCATCCTCCCTTCACTGCTTTATCTCCTGTACTACCCGCTTGCAGGAGTCAGCTGGTATGACTTTCACTTCATGGCGCTCTTTCCGACGTTTTTCTTCCTTGGTTTCTGGTTGTATCTTTGCGACAGGAAAGTTGCATCCGGACTGGTTCTATTTCTTGCAGCGATGACAAATTATCTTGCGGCAGTAATCGTGTTGCTGTTTGGGCTTGTTGCCATATTCAGCAAGCGGGATAACAGCTCGCGAACCTGGGATAAAATATATGGGATATCCCTTGTCGTATTTCCTTCAATTTTGTTTCTGATCATAAACATGCACTTTGGTGTGTCTTACACAACCTCTGTCTCCAATGCCAGCGGTTTTCCCATGAGTCTGTTTGCATATCTCCCGCTTAAGCTTTTCCTTGTCTTTTCACTGTTTTTCCCTCTATTCTTCATATCACTGTATTCACCAAAGTATCTTCTACTGGCGCTGCCATATTTCGCCTTTGTGTTTTTCCAGGGGAGTCACCTTGCGTATTTCAGCCCGATCAATTTCCAGTACCCATCCCTTGTGATTCCTGGACTCTTCATTTCCTTTGTATACGGATTCAGGAGATTGATCGACATTTCAAGGAAAGCCGGGAATTCCAGGAGAGTGGGGAGGGTTGTCAAGGCAATAGTGGCAGTGAACATCTGCATGGCAGTGATACTAACCCCTGTGGGAAGCATCATTTCTGGGAACAGTACCTTTTATGACGGGTCAGCGGCCATGACTTATACCGTACAGGATTCTGCGATAAATGCAATGATAGCACAGATTCCCCCTGGATCAACGGTTATGATCCAGGCAAACATGCCTCAGCTGACTGCCGGGTATGACTGGATGGTCGCGTACGAGTTCAATGGGAGCAACTACCCCAAGTACGCAATTGACGATCCATATGATCACCTGTTCAACGATACGCAGCAGGTGTACCTTTCAAATACATCCCAGGAGGTCCGGGTTTTCAATTATTTCCTCAATTCCGGCCAGTATGGCATTGTTGAGGAGCAGTATGGCATCATTCTTTTAGAGAGAAACTGGTCAGGCCCTGCAAAATTCACTCCACTGGAGTTCAACCATTCGCTGACAATGAACAGCGATGGTAGTTTGGCAATGAATATGAGCGAAAGCTTCATTGCCCCAGGAATATACAATGTTACGGTCTATCAGGGCAAATGGAGCACTTCGAATATCCATTTCTCAGCTATTTTTGCCAACAGGACTATCCAAGGGTACGAGTTTAAAGGATGGAGCATCGGGAACGCAAATTACGTCTCTTGCCTTATTTCTGTTGGAACATCGTATTATCTGGCACCACAGTTCAGCCTGGTGCTACATACCAATGCTTCCATGGCTTCAACGGGATGGGTTAGAATCACACAGGATAGCCCTTCTTTATGAGGTTCGACGCGCGGAATTCTCATTTGCTTTATTTCTGTTATCGTGTGTATCCTTGTATGTAATACGGAGTATTATTTCGCATTTTACAAAGAAACTTTAAATGCTCGAATTTCCATAACGTGGGCAATGAACAAAATTAGTGCGTCTCCCGATTTAGAAATCAGATCAGGGGAACCGCCCATGAAATATCGGCGTTTATCATCATATTCATATAATAATTTTGTAATAATAAACTGGCGGGATATACTTAATCCAAAGGCAGGGGGGGCCGAAAGGTACTGTTATGAAATGGCAAGGAGACTTGCCGCAGACGGTCTCAAGGTCACCTGGATTGCTTCAGGGTTTTCCGGTGGTGCATCAACTGAATTCCATGAAGGAATCGAGATAGTGAGGAAGGGAAACATTTTCACGGTTTACATGGCCATGCTTGGAAAATTTATGAAACTCAGGAAAAACGCCTATATTCTCGAGTCAGTCAACGCAATCCCCTTCCTTTCGGCATTCATGAGCAGGAAGAGGAAGACTGTCATGATTCACCATCTCATTCCCTATTCTGTTTTCAGGGAGAAACTTGGCCTGCTTGCACCATTCGCATATTTCTTGCAGAACGTGCTTAATCCTGTTCTATACAGGAAAGCAAGGGTGATAACAAACAGCGAATCCACAAAGAAGGACCTGATAAGACAGGGATACAGGGACGTAAATATCGTCAAGACCGGAGTTGATCCTGGTTTTTACAAACCGTCAATCAAGATGGACTACCTGGTTGCCCCCGGACCGCTGAGACCGTGGAAGAACCACTGGGATATACTTCAGGCACACTCAAATCTCCCGGATAATTTTCACCTATTCATTTTTGGGACAGCAGAGACAGAAGAGTATGAAAAGACCCTCAAACTAGAGGCGACAAACCTCGGAATCAGGGAAAGAGTCCACTTCCTCGGGAGAATTTCCGACGAAGAGAAGTCGAAGCTCTATTCCATTGCGAAGCTGTCCTTCAGCGCCTCAGTGAAGGAGGGATGGGGACTGAGCAACATGGAGTCGCAGTCATACGGGTGCCCCGTCGTTGGCTACGATGTTCCCGGGGTGAGGGATTCAGTCAGGAACTATGTAACTGGAAGGCTTGTCGAGTACGGGAATCCGTCCGCTCTTGCATCATCTGCAAATGAACTGCTAGCCAACAGGGAACTTCTAAATCAGTACTCGGAACGCGCGGTTATCTGGTCAAGAAACTTCCTCTGGCAGGAATGCTACAAGGAGTTTCTCAACGCCACAGTAGCATACAACAGGAAAGTCGATCTTGAACAGCATCACAACCTGTTTGAGTACCTTTCCTGGATTAGGACACGTTAATAAACCCAAATCTATTCAGCAGCTAAGGATCCAATGTCAGAGATCAATTCACGGCATTCAAGACTAGGAAATAATTCCGCAGTGATATCCTGTTCGCCTATGAACACCGGGCTTGGGGCTTATTCCAGGCTGCTTTACGACCTTGATCTCTTTGAGAGCCTTGTCTTTTTCAGGAAATCGTCCAGAAGCGAGGAATCAGGGTATGAAAATGTTGTAAAGCCTAGACACGGCCTTTACAACCTCCGGGCTTTCCTATCTGTTTACGGAATCTCCTTCTGGAAGAAGTATATCCAGCGTTACGGATTCTCGCACCTAACCTCGCCTGAGTTTTTCCACCTGGTCAGGTACAATCATAACATGACTGGGACTGTCCACGATCTCCAGCCCATTGATGATAGCGTGTCCAGTAGTGCTTATTCATATGCTTTCATACAGTACATGAAAAGGAATTACGATGCAATGGGCGATCTGAAGGGTGTGGTGGCAATTTCCAGCGTAACTGCTGAAGTAATCGGGGAGAAGTTCCCCGATGTAAGCCCGGTCGTGATTCACCAATGGACAGACGACAGGTTCATTTTCAGGGACAGGGATTCAGCAAAAAGGAAACTTGGGCTCAATGAAGATGCCAGGTACATACTCAACGTGAGTTCTCCGGAGCCCAGAAAGAACCTCGACCTGCTGCCGGGAGTTATTGCATCGCTCCCGGAGAATTTCTGGCTTATAAGGATAGGAAAAATGACACCGGCCCTGGAGAGGATAAATGACAGGCGGTTTGTTAACATAGATTCAGTGCCGGATGAGGATTACCCACTATATTTCAACGCCGCGGATGTATATTTCAGCCCCAGCATCAGGGAGGGGTTCGGGAGGCCTACAATCGAGGCAATCAACTCCTCGCTACCCGTCGTCCTGTCAGATATCCCCATAAACCGGGAAATTCTCGGGGACGGCAAATTCCTGGTCAACCCTGAGAATCCGGAAAATTTTACGGATAAAATCTTGCAGGCGGCAGATATGGATGCAGCCAGGAGGAACTCGCTATATTCCCGTATAGGAGCATACTACCGGAAGAACAGGGCTCTCAAGCAGTATCAGGAATTTTATGAAAGGCTAGGGGTAGCGTAGATGGTTCAGGATTCTGGAGATGGTGGTAAGGTTAAGACATTGGAAAAGCGCACCTACATCTTATTGCTAGCCGCAGCCCTGCTGCTGTACAATGCAGCCTGGATATACGTGAGCTACATCAGGTACACTTCTCTCAACTATTCCGTGTGGGATCTGGGTGTTAATTACGAGCGTGCCTGGCAGGTGCTGAATGGGTCACTCACCACCATTCCTGATTTCATTGGATTCTTTTCCACTGATTTCATTGTGGTCATACTTTCTCCATTATCATTGATCAACCAGTTGTCTTCGCTGCTTGTTGCACAGCTAGTTGCCCTTGACATTTCATGCATACTAATTTACAAAATTTCCATGATTCTCCTGAAGGACCGATGGAAATCAGCAGCAATATCCACAGCATTTCTCTTCTATCCGCCCCTTGCGGGAATAACATGGTTTGATTTTCATTACCAGGTGTTCTTCATACCATTTTTCCTTGCAGGATACTTTTTCTACCTGAGAGGAAACTATGTTGTATCGGGCATTATGATGGTGCTGAGCGGCACTGTCAGGTTTCCGTACGTGGTATTTCCGCTGTTATTTTCTCTCGGCATAATTTTATCACAGTTTGTAACACGTAGTGATGAGAGATCCAGTACAAGGATGTTATATTCAATGCTCCTACTGTTTGCAGCTTCAATCCTCCTGGTTACAGGCTACATGGAGAGCAACGGGATGGAGTACGTGTCATTTCTCACTTCCTCATTCGGCGGGACCACGCCCTTTGAGCATACGCCGTTTACAATATTGATCACTCTGTTCATTATCTTTGCCTTCCTGTTGTTCCAGCCCATGGTTTCTAAGAAATGGCTTCCGTTCCTTCTGCCGTATGCTGTGCTCATAATAATCTCATCGAATACCTTTTTTTTATATCCGCAGTTCTTCCACAGGCAGTATGGGGGACTTTACATCCCGTTCATGTTTCTCGGATTTATAGACTCTGTCATCGTGCTGGAAAGATACCTGAGGAGTCATAAATTCAAGAGCAAGCGTATACTGAGAAAGGTCGTGTGGCTGTCCAAGCATTCAGTCACGGCTGTTCTTGTCCTTATGCTTGTTGCTATCCCTTTCTTCCAGCCCTATGGGCCGCTAAATTTCGCGAGCCCAAACAATTTCTACTTTGAGAGGGAAATTGCCGGATCAAACATCTCCCAGGTCAATGGACTGAACACAGTGATTGCACTCATACCCCGTAATGCAACTGAAATACTTGTACAGAACAACCTCCCTGAATACTTCCCGAAGCCACTGTACAACAATACTGTTCTGGCACCGCCCATAGTCAGTTTCGAGAATTTTTCGCTTTATTCCATACAGAAGGACAGGTTCAATGTTACTGGGCTAGGCGGAGTAATGGTCTCGTTTCCCATCCAGTATGTTCTGCTGGATTACGAATCGAGCCAGTTCACCGCTGGAAACCCAAGCATGAAGAACATGTCGGAAATTATGTTTGAATCAGGATATTACGGCGTGTACGCACAGGATGGCCTCATTGTGTTATTGGAACGGGGCTACTCTGGGCCTCCCGCAATAATGGTGGGAAATCCATTCTTTACGTGATTTGGTGGTTCCCCCTCTGATATACGATTAGGATGCGATCTCATTATCGGTGCTGGGTTCGTCGCACTTTAATCGTTGCTACTTGACAGGACCCAAAATCGCTAAAAACATTTTAGATAGGAACAAAGTTCATAATTGCTATCGAGTTAACCAACAAATGTTACCTCTGGATGAGGATGAATTCGCGCGGTGGTTCAAATCAGCCGAGATTACTTTAAGGTCGGCCGCATCGGATCATAGTTCAGGGTTCTTCAACTGGTCGTGCTTCAAGTCGCAGCAAGCTGCTGAATTCGCAATAAAGGCATACCTTCGCGGGATAGGTTCACCCTCCTATGGTCACTCGATATCACACCTGCTCAAGGAAGGAGGATTTTCATCGAACCTGGTTGATCTGGGAAAGGTGCTTGATAAATACTATATTCCCACAAGGTACACAGATTCATGGTCTGAAGGTGTACCGGAAGATTATTACACCGTGAATGAGTCAAATGAATCAATGAAAATTTCAAGAAAGATCATCGAGGCAGTGATGAAAAAATGGACATTGTTGAAAAAAGGGTAATTCATAGGGAAGCCATCATAGCAGAGGCTTCCGCTTTTGCCAGCAGCTTGGACTTCAAGGTTAGCGCGTTTCTTATCGGTTCCTATTCCAGGGGTGATTTCAACCTTTGGAGCGATATAGACGTAGTTTTGATCTCAGATTTTACTGGAAATATATTAGAGAGGCTGAAGAAACTGGATTTTCCATCCGGGTATGAAGTAATACCTCTGACCTTTGACGAGTTCCGTCATATGCTTTCCAAGAAAAACCCGATTTGCATGGAACTGAAATCTTCTGGTGTAACACTGAGGGATGACCTAGGGGTTACTGAATACATCACTAAACTCAAATGACTGCGGTGCAGGAGTGTTCAAGCCGGTTTTTGTCAGGCTGGCTCTCAAAGAGTGAGACGGTTAAGGTAGGCTATTTGTATTGACATCGATTCAGCGCATATGCTCAGGAGGATACGGGATGAATGTACCAAGCGCTTTGTTGAGGCTAGGTTGGTTGGGGTCAAATTGCTAATGCCCTCGGGGACCAACAGCCTAAGTCAACCAGCTGACAATTGTCCAACTATCCACAGACTTGACTCCGCCAAGCCAGTATTTTTCAGCCGCCGACAGTTTACTGGCGTTTCTCACTTGAATAAATCCGGTGGCGCATATCACGTGGATCACTGGTGACCCTAATCAGGTGCTGCGAAACAAGGGTATCTATGGCAATCTGTACAGTCCTCCGGTTGAGGCCCGTAATGCTGCCAATCTGTCCCTGATCCAGGGAAAGGTGTGAGGAAATTACATGATATACAAATTTTGTCGCCGGACTGCCAGAAACTTTCCCCGTTCCCGTAAAACCCCCAAAGTTATCTCCCCTGAAACCCGATCTCTGGCTTTGCAGTGGGAGAACACTTAGCAGGGAAACGTTTCCGAGATTTACACCTGGACCAAGCTTGGTTATGAGTTGCGCCTGCTGCTCTTCAAGGGGGGCTTCAAACATTATCTTTGATTGTCCAAAGCTCTCTATTATCCTCGAAACCCAGTCCCATTTGATGCGCCCATCATTATCATATATCTCCACGCTCCTTCCGGTCTCCCGCCCCTCGATAATGACAAGATCTGGATCGAAGTCGAGCGCAGCGCTGATTCCATCTATGGTGTCCTCAAGAGACAGCTGGTTCCCTGCATTCTTCCTGCCGACCTCTATGTGCAGTTTCATGCCATGATCCCTGGCGAATTCAGCTGCCATTTTCTTCTCCCTTTTCGGTATGTCAATGATGCCTTCACTGAGCTCAATTACAGTAAAGCCAGCGTCAAGAATATGTTCCAGGGCTTTACTTGTCTTGTTCTTTGATGAAGCTATTTCCAGCATTGTACCGCCATTGGACACGTCAATGCCATACTGCCGGTACATCTGCACTCGCTTCCTTACATCAGACTCCTCCAGGAGAAGAGGCAGTCCCCAGCCTATCTTTGCCACGGTAAAAAAGCTGTTTGACCATTCGAGGCTTTCCTGTATTCCCGGCAGCATGCGATCTATGACCATTGTTTTTGGTTTGGGATCCAGATTATTCCTCTTAAGTTCATCAAAAAATAGTGCCATATTTAAGATACGATAAATCAATATGTAAATTTTGCTATAATATATTTACAAAACGTTGTAAACTACATATAACATTCCTATATTACATGCTTGAAAATTCACATATATACCAGGCAAATAATGGACTATGTTGGATGAAAAAATTGAGGAGTCTGTTGATATACTGGTCCGTGCATACAAAACACACGGTGATAGTGTGGTCTTCCTCACAAGCTTCAGCATGGAGGATAATGTAATCTCAGACCTTATGAGCAGGGCTGGTACGGGCATAAAGCATTTCACACTGGATACTGGCCGTATGCCCCAGGAGACATATGACATAATGGAGATAATTTCCAACAGGTATGGCATAATGCCCGAAATTGTCTTCCCGAGTACTGATGAAGTAGAGAACATGGTGAGGGCACATGGAATCAATCTCTTCAGGTCTTCTACATCCATGAGGGAACTGTGTTGTGAGACTAGGAAAATAAGGCCATTGAATCGCATTCTATCCGATAAGAGGGCTTGGATTTCCGGCATAAGATCGGACCAGACAGGGTTTCGAGGGCAAAGCGAAATAGTTGAGTCAGATCCCCTGCGCCCAGGGATAATGAAATACAATCCGTTACTGAACTGGAATTCAGATCATGTGAAGGAATACACGGGAAAATTCATGCTTCCGATCAATGCCCTGTATTCCAGGGGATACAGGAGCATAGGCTGCGCTCCCTGCACAAGAGCAGTCCTGCCGCATGAAAGTGAACGGAGCGGGAGGTGGTGGTGGGAGGACGGAATAAAAGAGTGTGGCATCCACGCGCCAGTCCGATTCAAGCCTGTCATGCGGGAAGAAGAGTAAAATGGTTTCAAAACCGCATGGGGGGAAGCTTGTCAATGTAGGGAAGCTGAGCCCAGAATCATTTGGGCAGAAGGGCCTGTCCATAGAAGTTGATTCAAGGACTTCTATTAACCTCTTACTGATAAAAACTGGCGTATTCAGTCCCCTGGTGTCATTCAACACACGGGAGGATTATGATAGCATCCTGAGGGAACAGAGAATGGGGAATGGCATACCATGGTCAATACCCATAATCCTTGACGTTGATCCAGAGAAATTCAGGGTCTCGGAGGGAGATACAATCATATTGAGGCGCGACGGCCATTATCTTGCTGAAATGTACGTTGATGATATGTGGGAATTCAATAAGGGGGAATTCAGTGACAGGATATTTGGAACAGGGGACATTAGGCATCCGGGTGTAGCAAAAATGCAGGAGATGGGGTCGATGATTTTATCAGGGAAAGTTATGGGCATATCAGATCAGGACATGCCCTTCAAAGAATATTTCCTGCCTCCGGAACAGACAAGAAAGCTGTTCCAGAGCAGGTCATGGAAAACAATAGCTGCCTTCCAGACCAGAAATATACCACATCTTGGTCATGAGTACCTGCAGAAGTCCGCGCTGAATATGGTAGACGGCCTTTTCATCAATCCTGTAATAGGAAGGAAAAAGGCAGGCGATTTCAGTGATAAAATAATAGTGGGCGCTTATGATCGTGTCCTTAAATCCTATTACCCTGCTGAAAGGGTACTGTTTTCCGTACTGCATTACGAGATGTATTATGCCGGCCCGAGGGAGGCAGTGATGCACGCAATAATGAGGAAGAATTTCGGCTGCACACATTTGATAATAGGCAGAGATCACGCAGGTGTTGGTGATTACTACCCTCCATACGCAGCGTGGAAGAATCTGGAAGCATTTGACGACCTGGGCATCGAAATCATCCCATTTGAGGAGGCCGTTTACTGCACGGCATGCAAATGGATCACGACAGTCAAATGCTGCCCCCACGGAGAGGACATGAGAATCAGGTTCAGTGCCTCGATGATAAGGGAGAAATTGCAGAAAAGGCTGGACATTCCGATAGAGATAATGCGGGGTGACGAGGTAGAATGGATCAGGGGGCAGGAGGATATCTTTGTAACCTGATTGTTCCGTTCGGCTACGGTGGTGTGCCGTAAATTTCTGAATGTGCAGGCAGATGTTTTATATATCCGTCATAGAAGCTGGAGTTAATTTCATGAATATCAGTTAATGCGCATGGAAATATTTATTTCAGCTTCACCACTTATTAGCTGATAAAATGAATCTGAACGAAGTTACAAGTTACATTGACTCAGGAGCGGAAGCAAGAAAGGCGCTGGATCCTTCTGCAATTCTGGAAACGGGGAATGTCATTTCAAAAGCTTTCAGCCAGGGAGGCAAGTTGATAATTTTTGGCAATGGTGGGAGTGCGGCCGATGCCCAGCATATAGCAGCAGAATTTGTAGGTCGTTTTGAGAAGGAACGCAGGCCTCTTCCCGCCCTTGCTCTCAACACAAACACATCCTCCCTTACTGCCATAGGAAACGACTATAGCTTTGACAGTATTTTCTCCAGGCAGGTAGAGGCATTTGCCCGCAAGGGTGACGTGGTGGTAGGGATATCTACAAGCGGAAACTCAAAGAACGTAAACATGGCACTGGAAAAGGCAAATGCCATGGGATGCGTCACAATCGCGCTTACTGGACGGGATGGTGGTTTAATGATACGGATAGCCAAGTACCCCCTAATTGTCAAGAGCAGCAGGACATCCATAATACAGGAGGTTCACATAGCTGTTGGCCACATGTGGTCCAAGATCGTTGAAGATTCTATGTAGGTTCGACGACAAGGGAAAAGGAATGCAAACGCAGAATTATTATACGCACAGAAATTGAGTGTATGAATTGACCGCCATAGATGAGTACCAGATCCTGAAGTCCAGGTCTGAAGAATTCCTGGACTCAGCGGAATATCAGTTTGATAAGGGTTATTTTACCATTGCAGCGTTCAGTTTCCACCAGTCACTGGAACTCTTTCTCAAGAGCAGGCTGCTTATTCGCGGCGTAGAATATCCGCGTACACATTCCCTAAAAAGCTTAATTGAGATCATTTCGAATGTTACAGAAAAAAAGTGTTCTGTAGCCGCCAGGGAATTGCTAAACACATACATTCTAGAACTGGCACTGTTAGAGGATGCGTACATCACATCCAGATACTTTTCAAGAGAGTATTCAAGGGAGGAGATTATCAAGCTTCAAACGGTTGCAAGGGAGGTTGTAAAAGCAATTGGAAACAGCTGTTGAAGCCGCTAACAGAAGAAAGCAGATATTCAGTCACCTTTCTGAAAATCTCATAGGAATACGAGATGCTGTGCTGAAACTGGACAAAGATGCCAGATTCTACTTGTTTGGCTCCGTACCTGCTGGAACTTCCATCCTCTCTAGTGACATAGACATTTTGATAATAACTGATCTTCCTGTCGAGGTCGTGATCAGTAATCTATGGAAAAGTGGATTCTCCGACCCATTTGAGTTTCATGTGAGGAGTCAGGACAACTTCGTAATGTATAGAAATGTCAAAAATTTGACACCTTTCTGAAGCAAACTATTTAAGTGGAACAGTGACTGCTGGTAATACCACTTCTGGATTCAAAATAGACACAATTGAATTCTAGGTTAGTTTTCATTAGTGCAAATCCGGCAAACTTGCATGCCCCGGGAAATCGCGGCTGAGACTATTTTTATGAAATAATTATTTGGATTACAAGGAACTTACAAAATGAGGAATGGGTAAAACAAAAGGATGGGTTGGTTATTTTGATGCTAATAATTTTGTTTCGAATGGAAGTCATTGAAATTCAGATTCATTTGGGAATATGTGAATGCTACAGTCAGAGTTTATGCTGTTCTTCCGTGAAACGAGCCAGAAACACCAATTTGGATAGTGCCTAAATTTCCCTGTAAACATCGATAAATCTCAAATACCAATTCTTGAACTCATCCTCAGTGGCGAAATGAATCTCGACAGGAGCTTCCACAGTTCTCCAGATGTCAATTGTGATTTTATCCTTCGCACCAGGCGATTTAAGTATAATTAAAAGGTCTATGTCACTGTTTCCAGTCCAGTTTCCACGCAGAACAGATCCAAAAAGTATCACTCGCGAATTCCGGTCATGCCTCAGGCATATCTTCTTTACGGACTTGGCAACCTCAGTGTAATTCTTCAGGTAATTCAACCTTTTCTTATCATTTTCAAGAAATACGTCTATCAAAAAATACCTCCCCGGATTTCCAAAATGGTATTACGGCTTCTTCTTTTTACTTTCGGGGTAATATTTAGTGCAGATATATTTTTCTTACATTATTGAAAATCTCGAGAAGTTTTTTGATCAATAAGAAGGGGAATATCTTTGGAATAATAATGGTTGATAAAATAATCATTCTTTTCGGCCGACGCGTTATGGGTGAGTCAATGCTATTTTCAACTTCCCGAACTATAATAATAGGCCATCACAAAGATAAAGGAAGGAAAAAGCTGTACTGCATTCTCACTCGACCGTTGACTTTTGACTCTTCTAAATGTTCTGAGTTCATCTGTACTGGAATTGCTTTCTAAGCCAGAGATATGTATCAAGCATTCCATTGGTCACTTCGATAAAATTTATATAAAAATAAAATAATAAACATGAGAGGGAAATGAAGGTTAGCTCTCTTGTTGCAATAACTATAGTAATTCTTGCTGGTATTTTCTCCTTTACATTCACAAATTCAAAATCAATTGCGACTCCTCTTGCCAATT
>JAMDAM010000045.1 GCA_023484805.1 Thermoplasmatota archaeon
AGCCACTGGAGGGATTTGAACCCCCGACCTGCTGATTACAAGTCAGCTGCTCTACCACCTGAGCTACAGTGGCAATATTGCAGTCTATTGTTATGTTTAAGATAAAATTTTCTTAAATTTTCAGGACTTCATATGTTTCCGGCTCTTTCGGATCATAGCAGGAACCTGCCAAGAAGCACCGCAATTCCCATCACAACTATCAGGATGAATGCAATGAGCTGCCAGGAAATTCTTCTCTCAGGTTCTGACAGTCCAAAGTTCTCATAGCTGGCTCTGTTCTCTTTGCCTGTACCAGAATTCCCATCCATCACGTTGGTTGCAGGGTTTTCGTGTTCATCGGACTGCTGGGCTGTGCCTGGCCTAGAAGCTGGTGCATTGCCATATTTCCTCCTTCTGGAGAGATTTATAAAAGGAAAAAAGAAAAAAATAACAAAGGGGAAATACCCAAGCAGGGGGAAGCTAAGATTAAAGAAGCGTGGAAGCACGAAGTCACTGAGTATGAACAGCGTCCAGATCAGCACGTTTACAATTATTACTATCCTGTTTCTCAGCATCATCTGCCCTTGAATTCCGGTTTTCTTTTCTGTATGAAAGCAGATATCCCTTCCTTAAGGTCATCAGTTCCATACAGTAGGCCCATGGATATGGCCTCCATCTCAAGTCCATCGTCAATAGACGTCTCGCTTCCCTTATTTATCAGGCGCTTGCTCAGCACTGCCGAAATTGGTGAAATTCTTGTTGCAAGATCGGACGCCATCTTAACCGCTTCCTGATCAATTACTGCCTTGTCGAATATCTTGGAAACGAGCCCTATCTCGTGGGCAGTCTTTCCGGAGAACCTTTCTGCCGAAAGAATGTAATACATGGCGCGGGAAACGCCTACCAGTTTCGCAAGCCTCTGCGATCCTCCCCATCCGGGAAGCAAGCCAAGGCTGGTTTCTGGGAACCCAATGGTGGTATCGTCGGTTGCAACCCTTATATCGCATGCAAGAGAAAGTTCAAATCCGCCTCCCAGTGCATAACCCTTCATCTCTGCGATGGTTATTTTCGGGATTTCAGACAGCAGCTTGAACACTCTCTCGCCAAGCCTGGAGTTTTCCATGAAGTCCGCGCCGCTTGCAAAGAACTGGGTGAGTTCGGCGCCTGCAGAGAACACGTTTCCCTTTCCGGTGATTATTATGACGTTGACATCGTGGTTGTTCCAGATCTCATTGAGAGCGCCTTCCAGCTCATGGATTACGTCAACGTTGATCAGGTTGTTCCTTGTGTTTGAAATCTGGAATCTCGCGACCTTTTCCGAGGGGAAATCAACAGAGATGAATTTTCCCTCCTTTGAGGCCTGGGCAGGGGATGCCTGTTCCGCAGTTTTGCTCTCAGAAGAAAGCGGTGCCTTGACGGATATTATCTCCTTCAGTTTTCCCTCCCTGATTGATTTTGCAGGTTCGAATACCGTTGAACCGGTCAATCCCTGCAGATACTCCAGCTTCTTCTTTATCTCCGCATTGGTGAGGCCCTGCGCAACGGATATTGGGCCAAAGGGCCTGTTCATGCCCAGCCGGACGCCTGTCTCGATGTCTTCCGGAACGGAAATTCCCTCCTCAATCACCTTGACCGCCTCGTTTACCTCTATTGCAAGTATGTCCATCAGTTCCACCTTATCGGTGGGGGAGGTGGCAGGTATCTCTGCTTTGCCATTTGTCCATTTATAGAACCCCTGGCCGGTCTTCAGCCCAAGTGTCCCGTTTTTCTCTTTCTCCTTGAAAATCCTGCATTTGCCGTATTCCGGAGAGAGCTCCTTCTCATAATAATCCAGAGAATGCACGACTGTATCGATGCCAACGTAATCCATGAGCTCGTATGGTCCCATGGGAAGCCCCTGCCCCCTTGCAAAGGTATCTATCTCCTCCGGTTTTGCTATATTCTTGTCCAGAAGCATGCAGAAGAAGAGGCTTTCGGGCGCGCTGATCCTGTTGACGACAAATCCCGCACTGTCCCTGTAGACTCGTATCGGTGTTTTTCCAATCTTCCTGGCAAGATCAAATGCGGCATCGAAGACAGCATCATCTGTCCTCTCCCCCTTTATTATCTCGACAAGCTTCATCACGACCGGCGGATTGAAGAAATGCATGCCCACAGTCCTTGGCCCGAGCGTTGTGCCCTCAGATAGTGTTGTTATCCTGATGTTTGAGGTATTTGAGGCGATTATGGCATCCTTCCTGCAGAATTTCTCAAGATCGGAGAACAGCTTCCTCTTTATATCCAGGACCTCCGGTACGGCCTCTACAACAATGTCGGCATCCCTGACGGCCTGCTGGAGATCTCCGGTGTAAACCAGCCTGCTGTTAATTGAAGCGACATCCTCCTGCTTTATCTTCCCGGATTTCACGAGCCTGTCCAGGCTGCCTGTTATGGATTTCCTGGCCTTTTCAAGCGCCTCCGGAAAACTGTCCTCGAGGGATACATCAAATCCGGCCAGAGCAAAAACTTCCGCTATGCCATGTCCCATGATGCCGGATCCGATCACGGCTACCTTCCTGATTTCCAACGGATCACTTCCTTGCTTTGCTGATTATGCCGGTGAGTTTCTGTGCGCCAAAAATATCACCTGAAATTTTTACCTTTCCCTGAAGGAATGCCTTAACGGGATCAGTGGCTCCGGTGAATATTTCCGTCAGGACTGTATCGGCAGCTGATATGGTGGCTGCAGCTGGGGCTTTCTCACCATCTTCAAGTATGAACTTCCCCTGGGAAACGTGCACGTAATAAGGCGAAGAGTCAGACAGCTTGAACTGTATGATCTTGTCCCAAGACGCTATTTCCTTGCTTACTGCCGGGTTCGTATTCACGCCGTCTATAATAACGCTGAGTAT
>JAMDAM010000035.1 GCA_023484805.1 Thermoplasmatota archaeon
ATTGCTCTTCCTCGACGTTCTGTTTTGTCTCGCTGCTTATAAGATCCCACAGTTCAGGAAAGGCCTTATCAAGATTCTTCCATTGAAATTTATCATCAAAATAAAGATGACCGCTCCAGTTCTTCACCTTTCTTTATTGGATTTTCCATATTTAACTTTGCTCACATGTTAAGGTAACAGAATCCACACATCAACCACTGATTCAGGGAAAAATATTAAAGGGCATTGACTATAGCCGTTATGCATAGCTCCGTGGTGTAGTGGCCAAGCATAACGGGCTCTGGACCCGTCGACGGCAGTTCGAATCTGCCCGGAGCTACTTATGATGGTGATTTTGTGGCAGAAGGAATAGATGAAGGTGAAAATGTTAACGTCGCTTTCTGCGATCTTATTGAAAAAGAAATTCCACTCAACCACGATTTCTTCCTCTATGAGGCAAGCATTAGGCTTGCCCAGGCAAACATCGGACTGGCTATCTCGTCTGGATCAAAACTGCAGGAAACCAGGGAGATACTTGATATGCTGGATACGATTTCCAGCGGCATCTATGACAACGACATTAAACTCTTGGACGAGCAGAGAAAGAAAATCAGAAGGACTGAGGAGACATGGATAGACATGAAAGAGAAGATGAGCAAAGCGGACCTGAGGTCTGCATACCTGCTCAGCGCAAGCGCTCATATGCAGGAGGCCCTTGCACATCTGATGGCTGCCCGAGCCGACAGTGATTTTAGCGGTTTTATTTCAGACTATGCCGTGAAATACCTGCGCAAGTTGAGCCTTTACACTTATCGCGAAGCCATGGGGCACGTGCTGATGTGACCTAACTTTTGGACCTCGCTGCATTTTCCAGAAACGAAACATAGGAAAGGGGTTCCCTGACATATCTTTCGAGAAGCATGGTATTGTCCCTGTAGTAGTCCAGCAGAAACATGCCAATCTCTTCAGGAGTAAATATGCCCTTTTCGGAAGCTTTTCTTATGGAACTCTTCCTAGACAGCCTGCCTGCTGGCTTTACCGGGTGGTGTCCAAGTGCTGATCTTGCCGTGTTTATCGCATCGAGAAAACTCAATTTTTTCCTGGCTGACACATTGATTGCTCCCTTTGTCTCCAGGGAATTCTTGATAACTGTAATCAGGTCATTTACGTGGACTGGGCTGAGATCTCCGTCCGAGGGGAATTTTCCCATACTCTGCCTGGCCATATCCAGTATCCTGCTAGTGATGTGATCCCCATCTCCGAAGACAAATGATGGGCGGACTATGAGATGATTCTTCACGAGTTGAACATTGCCCTCAGCAACCCTTTTCACCCTGAAATATTCTGTCTTCCCTTTCTCAAGGTTTATGTGGGAAAAATAGACAAGTTTTTGATCCTTGTCAACTTTCTTGATTGCCTTCACGATATTTTTCATTCCATTGACCTGCACATCAAAGTGAGACTCATCCTTCTCATCGGCAGTTCCTGCAGCTGCCACGATGATATCGTAGCCATTCACCGCATCCATGACTCTGGCTTCGTCCAGAATGTTTCCTTCTATCCACTTTGCGCCGAAGTCATCAAGTTCACTTGACCTGTGACGGGAATAATAGGCATTTTCTTCTGCTCCGAACAGTTTTATAAAGTTGGTTCCGATGAAACCAGAGCCACCGAATACAATTATTTTCACGGTGCTTTATCATTCTTGGAAATATTAAGGTTTTCAGAAGAACGCTTTCTGATAACCAAGATATTTTTAACCCCAATGTATTATAGCGAACTGATGAAACACAAGGGCAGAAATGTATACATGGTTTCCGGCGGAGTGACGAAATTCGCCAAAGCTACACCGGAAATGGACTTCAGGTTGCGTGTCAAGAAGGCTTTTGATTATGCAATGAACGATGTACATCTTACTCTTAACGACATTGACGGATCTGTGGCCTCTTACTTTGCTGACCACTTCCAGAGACAGTTGATGTCAGGGATTATGGTGCAGGACTATCTTGGCCTTACCCCGAAACCGAGCAAGAGAGTTGAGGGTGGAGGAGCAACTGGCGGGCTCGCATTCCAGACAGGATACGAGGAAATTGCCTCCGGAAGAATGGATACCTGTGCGGTCTATGGCTTCGAGACTATGTCACACGTAAATACATGGAAAGGAAATGAATTCATTGCCCTTGCGAGCGATACCAACTTTGATTACCCAGTTGGAGGATTTTATACCGGATACTATGCCATGATGGCCGTAAGGCACATGCACGAATTCGGTACGACGGTGGAACAGCTTGCCAAGGTGTCTGTCAAGAACCATAAGAATGCCATTCATAATCCCTATGCTCAGAGCCCGATGAACCTCACTGTAAGTGACGTTAGAAATTCACCCATGGTCGCTTACCCGCTGACCCGGCTTGACGTTTGCACAATGTCGGATGGGGCTGCCGTTTCAATACTTGCTTCTGAAGAGAAGGCATTTGAAATAACCGACAGGCCGGTTCTTATAAAGAGCATAGGCACTGGAACTGATACAATGAGATTATCGGACAGGCCAATGGGAAAGGTTCCACTGCTTCCAAACGAGAAAGAATCAGATTATTCCAAACTGAAGTATCCTGGCGTCCACTCTTTCAGAGCTGGTAGGACCGCTGCCAAGGAGGCATACGATGGCGCTGGAATCACAGATCCCATTGAGGAACTTGACCTTATAGAGCTTCATGATGCGTACACTTCCTCGGAGATACAGACGTATGAAGATCTTGGACTCTGCAAGTACGGAGAGGGTGGAAAGTTCATTGAGGAAGGGAAATCCGAGCTTAAGGGAAAAATACCGGTAAACCCGTCCGGCGGACTGCTGGCTTCAGGTCACCCAGTTGGAGCTACAGGGATAATGCAATCGGTGTTCATGTTCTGGCAACTCCAGCGTACAGTCAAGAAGCATTTCAAGGACGATTACCTTCAGCTGAACAACCCGAAGAGAGGACTGATACACAGCCATGCGGGAACGGGAACTTATGTTACTGCGACCATAATGGAGGCGGTCAAATGACCATCAACCCAAACGCAAAAATGGAGGAGACACAGAACGGGACGGAGGTTTACAGCATTGATCCCCTGATAGTGAAGTCCCATTACGAAATAGATTATATTCACAGCTATGCACAGGATTCTGAATTCTTCAGGGCACTGGGGAAGAAGAAAATAATGGGCAGCAAGTGCAAGAAGTGCGGGTACACTTATGCAACGCCCAGATCCCACTGCATGATGTGTGGTGCCGAAACAGAATGGTATCAGTTGCCAAATACAGGTAAGGTGCATACGTTCACGACATGCTATTTCGGTAGTGAGGAATTCCTTAAGGAAACACCATTCAATCTGATTATGGTTGAGTTCGAGAATGTCGATTCCCTCTTCATGGCCAGGCTCATTGGCGCTGACCTCGATGATCTGTACATCGGAATGCCAGTAACTGCAAAGTTCAGGAGAAACCAGAAATTCAGTCCCACTGATGTCTATTTCGTCCCTGTCGCGCAGCCTGATAAGAAGAAGAGAAGGTAAATTCTCCAACCAATTTATTTTTTTTAAATACTAAGAATAAGGTATACACTGGTTATTGTTAACTTTCATTGCAAATAACAGTTATGATGAAATAAAATTGGTCCTAATCTTATCGGTATAGAGCTTTTGCAATCGTTTTTTGTGGCTTCGGAAGCTAAAAATTGTAAATAATGGGATTATTCACAAAATCAGCTTTCAGGAGCATAATGGATCTTACCTTTTTCATTATACATGAACTTGTATGAGAGGGCACCAAGGGAACCCCCTATAATTGGAGCCACCCAGTATATCCACTGAAAATATTGTCCCTTCAGCAGGATCCCGGATAAAACCGCTGGACCAAAAGATCTAGCTGGATTGATCGATCCTCCACTCACTGTTGCAAGCATGAATATCATGATGGATACGTAAATGCCGATTACCACGGCTATTATTGCAGTGTTATTCGTCCTCGACGTAACACCCATTATTGTCCAGAGGAAGAAGAATGTCATGATTAATTCTCCTGCGAAGGCTATCAATGGACCCCTCGACCCGGGGATGGTCGCCCCAAACTGTACAGAGTTGGCTACATTGTACCCAAATAATAATCCCACCGTTGCAGAAGCGAGAACTGCTCCTATAAGTTGGGCCACGATATACTGAACAACATGCTTACCTGGAAATCTGCCCGCAATGAACAGTGAAAAAGTCACGGCAGGGTTGACGTGACCACCGGATATATTGGCCACAGCCATTATTCCAATGGAGATTCCGAGACCGAAGGTCGTAGCCAGATAAAATAAAGTTGACGGGTTCAGTGTCTGGTTAAAAGCTGCTATAAAAGCAACTACGCTCCCGGGCCCAAAAAGCACAAAAATGTACGTTCCAACCAGTTCAGCTAATGATTTTCTTAATATATCTGCCATTTGTACTGAGTTATCAGTCAGGTATTATAGAATTTATGCGGTTGAAAAATTCCTTTTCTGTCTACACCAAATTTTTTATTTGACGCACAATAACATACCATGGATGAATTTTCCAACACCGATGATGACGTTTTTCTTGTTCGCACCAGGCGAATGATAGACAGAGGTGCACTGCTATCACGGTACAGCAGGACTGCCACCCTTGACATAAGAGAATTATACCGCAAGGAATTCGAAAATGATGAAAGGCGGGGTACGGAATTTTATAAGAAAGTGTTCATTGAATACGGGGACGAATCAGTATCGGAGCTTGTAACGGCCCAGTTGGCGATCCAGAATGTTTCGAATGTAGTTTCAAAGAGGATTGAGGAGGTCAGGGTTGGTCTATCCTTCCTTGAGAAGTCTTCCAGGTATGTCAGGTATGACAGGAAGGTTGATGGAAACTACCTGTTTGCAAGACCTGAGAAAATTGGTATTTCCGGCCAGGTTGCGGATGAGTATACCGAAGTATGCAACCTTCTGTTCAGCACCTATGCTGAACTTTATGAGCCGATGCTTGAGACTATCCGGAAAAAATACCCCATTGAAGATATGGATTTTCTTTCACCTGAATTGAAGAAAAATATTCCGTATGGAAGCCTTACGGAGAAGGACAAGACCATAGCAAAAAAATCGTATGATTCGTCAGTACGCGCGAGATCGCTGGATGATCTCCGTTTCCTCCTTCCCGCTTCCACGTTAACAAACATTGGCATATCTGGAAATGGAAGATCATATATAGAACTCATAAGGAAGCTGAGGCATTCAGGGGATATTGAGTCGGAGGCACTGGCTGGAAAGATATACAATGAGCTGCTGAAGGAATTTCCTGGGCTCATTGAGAATTCCATGTCAACCAGAAGCGAGGAGATCGCAAATTATGAAAGTGAGATCGCCAGGCTCACTGCAATTGATTTGCATGGAAAAATTCCTGAGGAATTGGTGCACCTCGCCTTTTCAGATGACAGGAAGATGGCACTTGACCGGGTGATCACTCTCCTGTTATACCAGAACGGCGGATCGCTTCAGAGTCTTGCAGAAAGGGTAAAATCAATGGACAGTGCAAAGAAAAGCGGTCTAATATCAAGGATAGCTCAATTGCGAACTAACCGTAAAATGAAGCCCCCTCGCGCATTCGAGTCTGTCAATTTCCTATTTGAAGTCAACACGAATTATGGTGCCTTCCGGGATCTGCAGAGGCACAGATTCCTTTCCATAATACGTAATCCTCTTTCCGTGAATTATGGCTACGATGTTCCAGAGATTATCGGGACGGTTGAAGAATACAGAGGTAAATTCAGATTTGTCATGGATCGTGCAAAGGAGGTATATGAAATGATAAGGCAGAAGTACGGGCCAAACATTGCCCAGTACGCGGTTCCGTATGCCTTCAGGTACCCCATAACCGTTGGATCGAACCTCAGGGAGATCACTTACTTCATAGAACTGAGATCGACACCGCAGGCACACTATGATCTCAGGAAAATATCAATAGATATGTACAGGCTGGTTAAGGCAGCGCATCCAGAACTCTCCCAAATTATACGGTTTGCAGACACAAACCAATATGAACTTGGTAGGATAAAGGCCGAGGAACGTAAGGAGAGGAAGCTGCTGGATATGGGGAAAGCCTGATGTGGATACACAGCTTCCGTGGGACATTCAATCGGCGCTGAACTAAATTTTCAGATTCCGTTCCGGTAGATTTCCTCGGTAAAATAACTTATCACGATGTCTGCTCCTGCACGGAATATCGATGTGATTGCCTCGCTAATTGCACTTTTCGATAGGATGCCCGATGACACCGCGTGCATCAGCATGGCATATTCTCCACTCACGTTGTATGCGGCCAGCGGCATCTCGAATCTGTCCCTTGCTCTCTCTATGAGATCCAAATAGAAGAGGGCAGGCTTTACCATCACGATGTCAGCGCCTTCGTATATGTCAAGCTCTATCTCGCGCATAGCCTGGTTGGAGTTCCTGAAGTCCATCTGGTATGATCGCCTGTCACCAAAGCTGGGAGCGGACTGTGCAGCATCGCGGAACGGTCCGTAAAGACTGGATGCAAACTTGGAACTGTAGGCCATTATCATAGTGTTCTTGAAGCCAGCGTAGTCAAGCTCCTCACGTATTTCACCCACCTGCCCGTCCATCATGCCGCTGGGGGCTACAATATCGGCTCCAGCTTGCGCGTATGTTCTGGCAATTTTCCTGTAGGCTTCAAGGGTGCTGTCATTGTCGACTTCTTTCCCCTGTAGTATTCCACAATGTCCGTGATCTGTGTACTCACACATGCAAAGGTCTGCCATGGTAATCATGTCGGTCTTTGACTTGATGTATTCAATTGACCGCTGTACTATGCCGTTTTCATCATAGGCAGCGGATCCCGTTGGATCCTTATGAGATGGAATTCCGAACAGCAAAACCGATTTTACGCCCAAATCGTTTATTTCACTTACATAATTCTTGAAATAATCAAAAGAAAAGCGGTAGATTCCAGGCATGTTCTGGATCTCCTGCTTTCCACTAATCGTTTCGTCTACGAAGATCGGCATGACCATTTTTTCCTTATCTATGCTAACTTCGCTGAATATATCCCTTATCCTCTCATTCTTTCGCGTACGCCTCAGCCTTACTGTGGGAAACATGAACCATAAATTTTCATATACAATTAAACTTTCCTGAATTGCAGCTGATCAGATGTACAGGATAATCGCTCAGGGCGAACTCGTAATCAACTTTGAGAGTGCCGGGATACTGATATCAATTGACAGGGACAAATACAGCATATTCGAGAGGGCAAGATCCGCAGCGGAGAAGCAGCTTGGAGAATTTTCATCAGCCACCAACACGACTAAGGAAAATATACGATCACCAGAAATTCATTTTATGTCGGACGGGAACAGGCTAAAGATTTCTTCAAAGCTTTTGGCAGATAGACTCCCAGAGGGGAAGGTAGCAGCTGTATCTCTCGTTATGCTCGCTATCATTTCAATAGTGGATTCGATTAAGGGAGAGGATTTTATTGTCAACGATGAGAATAATTTCACAAAAGTAAAGAATGTCGAGATAGTTTCCATTGAAAAGGTCTAAACGATCTCTGTAAGAACCATGCCTGGCCACTTATCTTCATCATAAACTACAGAAGCCGCATAATAGTGGTTTGAATTTGAATTAGCCACCACATACCCCCTGATTTCCCTGAGATGGATTGTCAGGTTAGCGTAGTGACTGAGCTTCTGGTAGTCATCCTCGTCTGCAATTATCATTATGATTCCGGTGGTTCTTATTGGATTGAGAAGATTGGACAGACCTCCAAGGAAGGAATCACCATAAATGAACCTCAGATAATCGGTTGAGAAAATGTATGTTGCGGGTTTTGCAGAGGAAGAGAGATAGAATTCCAGGACTTCACTGGGAAAATCATCCTCGACGCTTTTTCCCTCAATATTTATAATATATGGATTTGATTTCTTGGATTTCTCAGCAGTGATGTAATGACTCAGCCACTCCTTGTCCGAGGCAGACAGCATTACTCTTGAAGTTTCGTAGTTGCTTGAGGAAGCGTCTATCACACCTCTTCCGTTCGAGATGGTATGCATCACAAGGTTATTCTTTATGAGCTTGACTATCTCGTCCACATTGTTCGTGTTGTTTACCCTGTGCACCATCAGTACCGAACCGAGAGGGATTGTGGATTCGCCTGTCTCGTTAAGCACTGCAAGTGATGGATTCCCCATTGAAACTGAGAATTGTTTGGTCTCATCCTTAAGGACGTGATCCCTTCTGCTCTCCGGGTATATGACCGGAATTCTCTGGAAAGGAAGGAATATACCGTTGAGAAGTGTGTAGAGGTAAAACGGACTGGATCCTACCGAAACGCCCCTTAGTTTATCCAGCACCACGGACCTCACGAGAAAGTGTTCGTTAAGGGCGTAATCAAGGCTGATGACTCCATCCGAGAAATATTCCAGCTTCGTGCTTTCCTTCTCCTCCATGATGCATATCAGGCCAGCTCCAGATGATTCAACAAGGTCTTTCTGCAGGATCGAAAACAGCAACTCCCTGTCCAGCTTATAGGTTTCTGATAGTGCGTCTATGGAATCGAGAACAATTATCGGGTTCATTCCCATATTTTCATTGACGAAGTCATACATTGCCTCAATGTCGGGCATGAGTTCACTGACGTTGAATACGAGCCCAGTGTCGTAGGCATAGGACTCCCTCGTTGTAAGCTTCTCCTCTATGCTCTTCTCCATTTTTTCAAGGGAAGATCTCACCACGGAATTCAGGTTTGCCTGGTTCTGGTTTGCATACATCTTTCCTGACTTTATTTCCTTGATCCACGGGAACTTTTCCCTGAGTGGCTCATCATATGATCTTGCTGGCATATAAAAAACGGGGGTATCGTCCTTAATCTGCCCTATAAATTCCAGTGCAAATGTGGTCTTTCCGGCGCCAGGTTTACCCTTTATGATTAGTGATTTCCCAGTTCCCTGGTAGAAAAACTGCTTTAACAAGCTCATCAGGTCTTCATAGGGCAAACTTAACACCTCTCATTCTGCATCCACCACCCCATCTGATGGTTCCCACAGCTCACCGTACCTTGTGATCTGCCCATACTGGATGGGATCCATGGACGAATGCCCTATCACCGCGATCAGATATATATTTTTCTCCATGCAGATGCTTCTTATTTGCTCAAGACCGCGGGCTATCTCGTAAAAGGGATGGTAAAGCATCAAAAAATCAAACACGTCAAAGTAGACTATGAGCGGATTCAGTTCTGAAATCTTCTTAATCACCGAGTCGACTATGAACGTGAGATTTACTGGCCTGCTTTTCTGCGGGCCGGGAGAATCCGTAACCCAGATAAAATTTTCAGGACGGATAGCCTCTGGAGCATCCATTGCAAGATTGTATCTAGAGGTTACGAGTACCTTTTTCCAGTCCACGTGCTTGGAAAGTATGAGGTTCAGGAAACTCCCTGAATTCTTTGGATTTGTATAATAGCTCTGTCCGGGGTAGAGATTATTCCTTGCCATGTAGATCGTAAAATCTGTTATCTCCCCAAGATGTCTCAAGAATTTGTTGGAAAGTGCATCCCTCAGCCTTGATCTTGTCTCGGTGATATTCTTCTTGTCATATTTTACCATTGCACTTGTCAGTGCAATTGTATCATCAACCACTAACTCGCCATCATGTATTATTACCGGAAGCGCCTTTCTCTTATTTGCTTTTATATATTGCTCTGATTGTTCGTCTATTTTTTCATCTGCGAATATTATTATTGCCGTAGTGCCTTCCGCAATAGAATTAGGAGATAATTTAGCAATGGTGTTATATTGAATTCCAAGAGGCTTGAAAAGTTGATCAACGACAGATTCATGCTTCTTGTCTCTGTCGTAAACGAGTATCATGCTGTGTTAGTACATTGAAAACCATATTTAAATTTTTGTGAACACTTAACAACATACCTATATGTACATAATCAACTAATGGGAAATGAATATAAACTTCATGAAAATTTGATCTTGCATGAAATAGTTTTTAATTATACATTACCCTTAAGATGCATGGACTTTCTGGAACAGATAAAAACCCTCAAGGAGCAGTTCAGATCCGACTCTAAATTTCCACTTCCCGGTGAATTTGAAAATGTGGTCATCTCAGGGATGGGGGGGTCAGGTATTGCAGGCAGAATTTTCCAGGAGCTGTATCATGGGAAGCCCATAATCGTTAATGACGGTTATGAGATACCTGAATGGGTCAATGCTTCAACTCTTTTCGTAGCCATCAGCTACTCCGGAAACACTGAGGAGACTATCTCCGCTACCGCCAAGGCTCACTCTGCGGGCGCGAACATAGTAAAGATCAGTTCCGGCGGTAAACTTTCGAAATTGCCCGGTCTGCAGGTAACGGTTCCGGGAGGTGTTCAGCCAAGATCCGCGCTCGGATACCTTCTGTCACCCCTGCTGAACTCATTCGGATTGCTTTCTCCTGCAAGAGACAGGGTCTACAGGCTGATAGGCAGCGTAGACGATGACAGTAGTTTCCTGAAATCAATTGCGAGCGAGATTGCTGACAGCCAGTTGATTCCCCTGATACTTACACTGCCAGGTTTCACATCCACAGGCATAAGATGGAAGACACAGTTCAATGAGAACGCAAAGCTCATGGCTTTCAGCCTGAATTTTCCGGAACTTGATCATAATGATATAATGGCCTTTGAAAAATCGTACCTGCGAGAAAAGTTCTTCCCGATTGTAATAGGCGACACAGCCAATGAACAGATCACAAAGAGAGTCAGGATTACCTCGGAGCTGACGGGCTTTGAGTTTTCCACAATCAGGCCAAGGGGAGAATCTCTTCTGGAAAAAGTCCTTTATACCATACATTGCGGGGACTACCTGTCATATTATACTTCATTATTCCGAAAACTTGATCCGGAGGACGTGGGCATAATTGAGAAGCTGAAATCTGAACTTGCCTCCTAGGTCGGACTATTTCATTATATATCTACTGCAGTATCTGGGAATTTCCTGGAGGCAGCACTCCTTCGATCTCGTCCACCGGAAAGCCCAGCTGTTCCGCAATTGTTCTGGCCACCTGTGACCTCTTCTGGCTTCCGGGTATTATTACGATTTTCTTCCCTTCCACATTCTCTAAGCTTGAAACGGGACCTATAAGCGGAATGGGTACCCCGTTTTCATTTGTTTGGCAGATCGCCAGTTCTATTGGAAGATCGAAAATATAGTTCCTTTTTCCGCGGATTATCCATGACCCCTTTGAAACGTATTCGCCAGACTCAGGAGTCTTGCTTACCTGTGACGGGAGTACCCAGTAGGCAGTGCCGGACCTGATTCCGGCTGACCACGCCCTGGAGAAAGAAACGGCAAACGAACCAGCCTCCTTCAGCGTTGCTTCTCCGGGCTTAATGTCACCCTCAATCTTGATAATGGTGCTCGGGGCTCCATGTATGTCAGCGTGCACATATATATCCCGGTCCGACAGGTGCTTCTTGACAATCTTCTCGTTGCTCTTGGCATCCCTGCCGGCAATTACAAGGTACCCCTCTGATGACCGGAACCAGTGATAGACCTCAAACCAGAATTTGGACCTCTTTCTAGACACCGCAGTTTTCTTGGCTGATTCCATCATTTCCCTCTTTGTCTGCTCGATGGCGATTTCGGCACCCTTGATTTTTGCCCGAAAGCTTTTTGCCTCCCCGAAGAGGATGCTTGCATTTTCTCCCGGCGTAACAGTATAATTCAGAATGACCTCGACTCCGCCAATCATCAGCCTCACGGTCTTCTTAACGGGGTCTATTTCTGCAACCGGATGACCAGACACTTCCTTGATTGAACCCAGCCCGGTTTTCCTGGCCCTTTCGTTGAATTCCTTCAGGATGGATGAGATTTCCCCGAAATTCGACATCACAAGTTTTCCCATGTCCTGGTACCTGTTCATGAGCGCGGTGAATTCTTCTATGCTCTTCATCTGCGATTCGATCCGTCTCTCCAGAGGCGACTCTTTCCTGATTTCATCCGGGTAATTGTCTAGATAATACCGATAGCCTTCCGACAGGTCATCGAATTCTTTGTCCGGTTTTTTTGGTATATGGGTGAGCAGGACAGGTGAAACCACCTCTTCGCCTGAATAATAGAATGCCCTGTTCTTCTCGCTCTCCCTGACAATGCTGATTATCGTCTCCAGTATTGTTGCGGTCTGCCCTTCAAGCGATTTGGATGGTGTGTCTTTCTCCACGCCGATCCTGTATGCAACCTCCTCTGCAATGTCACCGCCAAGGTTCATCCTGGTTGCCAGTGTCTGGACAATAGACCCTTTGCTTTCAACCAGAACCTTTTTCATGTCTTCCAGTGAGTAACCCAATGGGTCATTAAGGCCAGGCGGAACGTATTTTTCACCCTTTACCAATTTCCTGTTCTTCCATTCACGCGGATTGAATACGAAGTCCATCAGTCCATTGTTCGTTACGATGAGATTGCCCTCACGGAAAAGTTCCAGTATTATCTCCTGGCCAGTATTGAGCTCTATCCTCACGACCCTGTCGAAATTGATCTGTTCCATCTTCACTATTCTTCGCTCCGAGAGACTTTTCCTGAGAATCATTGACACAGTCGAAGCCTCGTCGGGAGTCCTTGGATCATAGAAAAAAATACCCTTTGATAGTGAGACCATCAGATTCCTTTTTTTCATGTCCGACCGGTAAATTTGAAATACAAATTCGTTTGAAGAGATCTGGTAAATCTTTTTTATGAATGAGTTACCTATTTGATCACCATATATGGCAATGAAAGCGTGGAAATCCAGTGAAGACTGTTTGAGTTTCATTACACCTGGGTCATGTCTGGATCACATAACTATTTTCTGACGTTCAAAACAGACCATACTGACGCAGCAATTGTCCCAAGGCGTTCATGGTAAACATGCCGCTAACGATTTTAAAGAAGATGAAATGCTGTCATGATATGCCTTTGAAGAACAATACTTTCCGGTCTGAAAGGCTTGAAATAGATTACTTTGTATCGGACAGCCCAGGCAGCAGGCGTAATGTATTCATTATGCACAATGATAGTACTGGATCTGCGGACCCAAGCAAATTCGAGATATTGCGGAAGGCCGAACAGGAAGGCATTACCCTCATACTGGCAATCTATAGATATGCAGGAAACGGAAATGTATCAATACAACAACTTGCGGATTCCGCATCGCAGATATGCTCCAGTGAGTCTGTTAAAGCCCCCATAATGGTTGGGTCAGGGCTGGCGGGGGCAGCCTCGGTGTATTGCGCAACAGGTTCATCACCGTGGATCGGCGGCGCTATCGTCATTTCACCGGAAAGTGTTGAGGAAATTTATTCTGTTCTGTACAAGGTATCCGTTCCAGTACTGTATGCATATTCCCGCAGCGATGGCATTGAGGACGAGAGAAAGATGTTCAGGTACCATGATCTTACCGCTGGTTCCCGCCTGATAAAGCTCGGAGGCATGGCAAGTGACATTTACATCCGTCGTCCGTCACAATTTATTAGCCTTCTTGATGATTACGTAGATCATGCCGGCACATAAATCCGTCGTGGATCTGCAGATCAGGTACGGGGACATGGATACCCTGGGACACGCTAACAACGCCGTATACCTGACCTATTTTGAGCTTGGAAGGATAGATCTGCTTAAGAAGTATGACATGCTCAAGAATATAGACGAGATCAATTTTGTCATTGCCCGGGCGGAGATAGATTACCGCAAGGCCATAACCCTCTTTTCCAAGCCTATCCTGGAGACGTATATAAGCAGGACAGGAAACACAAGCGTTACTTTTGAACACATAATCTATGAAAAGGATATGGGGGATGTATACTGCGACGGGAAGACCATCGCTGTTTTCCTCAAGGGTGGAAAGAAGGAAAAGGTCCCGGATGCCATAAGGTCAATATCCGACGATCAAGCGGGTGCCATGCTGTAGGGAAGCCAAATCAGCCACGCTGGTGTGAACGGTATCATGGCCCAGAGGGTGAAATGGATAACCATGTCAAGGTAGATGTTCTTCCTCATGAAGTAGATTGATCCGTAGATCAACCCGATCGAGAACATGTCTATCAGGAAAAACTCGCTAAAAATGCCGGGGTAGCCTCCGGGTGAAGCTATCAATACAGCAGAATAAAAGACCATGTAAAGCAACGCCTGCAATATTACAGCAATTCCACCTCTGGCAATCGGATCAAGGTAATTTATCATCACATACCTGAAGTTGATTTCCTCAAGGAGAACAGGAACATACAGGATGATTTCCAGATATGATATTCCATCCCTGTACACAGCGTATATATAGAACCATGCAGAAATTGCCACGAGAAATATTATTATGTCCTTGGAAAGTACTAGTCTGCTGAGATTTTCCCGCAGATTCCCCCGCAGGTATATGAGGGTGATCATGAACAATGGGGTCAGGGCGAGATACAGGTAATACAGAAGCGAAATACCCAGCAGATACGTACCGAAAAAGAGGGAAAAAATTATGACCTCAAAGGCCAGGAATAATGTGTATCTAAACCATGGCTGCCGGATCATTGTTAACTCCATATGAGTTCAGGCTTACATTTGTTGCTATCCACATCACGGGAAGCGCAACCACCCATATCGCTATGCTCAGTGTTGTCTGCCCTCCAAGTCCTGCAAGACCCTTCCAAAGCACAAGGTCACCCTCGACTGTCAGGTAGAACAGTATGATCGCAAACATGCTGAACATCATGGTAATGAATTCCATGTAAACCTGCTTTCCTTTGGGTTGCATTGTTTCGTAAACGTAGCCTGTTATGATGCCG
>JAMDAM010000026.1 GCA_023484805.1 Thermoplasmatota archaeon
TGCTCCGACCGGGATTTGGACCCGGGTCGTCGGCTTGAAAGGCCGAAATGCTTGGCCGGACTACACCATCGGAGCGCTTACGGTTAAACGGTTGAGAATATATTTACCTTTTCGTGACTTTTGACTCTCACATTATTCCTGACAAAGGACTTCTCCCTCATCAGTATCTTAGAATTGCACAATATCCGCCAAAACTCCTGACCAGCTGCCCGCTTTCGCTCTGGGAACTGAATATATGGATACCTGTTCCGGATTTTGCCGCCAAATCCAGTATCTTCCTGGATCTTTCCTTTCGAAACTCCTCTTCCGTAAGCATTATTTTTTCAGCGGACCCTGCTTCAACTGATTTCAGCACTTCTTCATATCCGTATGCAGCCCTTTCCCCCATCTTAAGGTTTCTCGAAAATTCTTCAATCAGCCTTTTCTCTTTCAAAAGCCTGGATTCTGAGAAGATCTGCTCACTTTCAGGCTTTGACAGGAACTCATACACCGCCCCCTGATCTGATCTTCCTGTGGAAAAATTATATGACTGGTACTTTGCAAGCATGTTGTCATCGCGGATAGACGAATAGAGGTGGTCATGCGTGAAACCGGGTCCGAGGATTATTATCACGCTTTCCTTCTTTATGATGCCCTTCAGCGTGGAGATTATCTCACCAATGTAAGTCTTTTCTGAATAGTTGTTCTCGTAAAATTTTCCAGATTTCAGGGAATCTATCCGCGCCGCTGACTGGATGCCGTAACTCCTCATCACCGATATGGTTGCCTGTTCGTCATCCAGGCTCACGAAAATGTATTCCTGGCTGTAATAGTGGGACTGGGCCTCCTTGATGAGTTTTGATTCCTCGGTGTTCCATTCATCCTTCCTCAGGTCAAAAGTCGTACCTGGAGAAATGAGGAATGACTGGTGTTCCCCTCTCAGGTTCTCGTTTTCCGATACTATTGTCCCAAGCACCTTCAGCCTGTCCACAAACTCCTGGAATTCAACTTCATCGGTGCTTATGGTAAGGGTCACCGGCTTCCTTGACTGTTCCTTGAGCCTGTTGATATCGTCCTGCTTCTCCAGCCTCCTCATGACTGTCATCCTGATGGCATCTCCCTTCCTGATTATGTTCCTGAGATACCATAGATCGTCCAGATCCTCGACGTATATGCTCTTCCACTCTTCACTTTTCTCGTCTGATATTATTCTCATCTCTCAACTCCGACAGTTTCTTTGTTATCTTGTCGTAATGCGATCCTTTCCAGTATATCCTGCCGCACCCGGTACATTCCCAGAACTCATGGAAATTCCGGGATATTGCCTCTGGGACTGAATTTCCCATAAACCCGCTCTTCAAATCTAGGATGCCATTGCATACCGGGCATCGCGACATCTCTTTTTCCTTCCCTATGGGATACGCATCGAGTATTGTAAGCAGCTGATCATCAATATCAAATGATCTCAAAAGAATTGACCTTTCCAAACGTTGCGATAAATCAACATCCATTGTTATAAGGATAAGACCACATGTGCTGCATTTCCTTATTATGTCGTCATCTTCCATCGAACTGTCAGCGTATTCAACGTCGTAACCGAGAAAGCGCATCCACCGGCACAGTTTTCCAAGCATCGCGTCGGCCAGGAACCTCTCGCCGGAGCCTTCTTTATTTCCTGATGATTTCATCATCTATTCCCATCAGATCCATTGATCATTATATCTTGAAGCGGAACATGTCACAAATTCCATTGTAAATGTTGTAGGAAGCAGGCATATATGGTACTATAATTGTTCCTGCGCTCTAAAGTCCCACCATGTTCTTTAGTGGTTTGGTACTCAGCCATATTTCCATTGGGACCCTCAGAATCCGTCATTTCAGTTCATTCCTGAATTTAAGCTGGCTTATGGGGTTTACTTCTTCCTGTTGAAAGTAAAGTAGAGAACAAACATGACCACTACAATCGCCCCTATAGCACCTATTTCTTCATACTCTGTCACTGGACTGTGGATTTTCGGAACTGACCAGGTGAAGCCGGGATAAGCGCCGGCATTAAGTGCCTGTATATTGCTGTATCCGCTTATTTGGGAGGGCATGTTCTTTGTCATGTTAAAGGCTGCGGACATGTTCTGTATGCTGGGGAATCCTCCAACCTTTTCCAGCGCCAGAATGAATTGCATCCCGTATGGATTCAACCCGGTGTAAGTAAGGTCGAATACTATGAGCGGCTGCGTTACGTTAAGCGACCAGTTATATGAAACAAATGCTTGGTTGTCAATCACCTTGGAGAAAAAGCCATTCCACTCCGGAGTAGTGATCGTATAATGAACTCCAGAAATAGGAGCGGTGTAGTAGACAACCGCGGGTAGGGTAGCCGGTGGGGGTGAAAGAGTCGGAGTGGCAGCAGTTGAAACCGCCGGTATTGCCACAAGCATTACCATTGAAAGAAGAGCCATAAGTGCTATAACAGAATGATTCATCTCGACCCGCTTAGTTTTTCCCTATTCAAAACCTTTTTAAAAATCTTTTCTATGCAGAATTCCATTTTAGCATCGTTGATAAGGATGAAAACCTGAACATATCCTTAATCATTTGCCCTCTCTTCCGACGAACAGGTAAATTTCACTGCTAAGGTCCCTCTCTATCATGATCTCTCCGCTCCCCGAAAGTTTCCTAACCTGCCTTCTGATCGACATACCAGGCACCTTGGTCTGCTTGCCCAGCGCTTTGATCTCACGGAGTGACTTGCCTGAGTTGCTGAGTATCAATCCCTTCGCAGCCTCGTCTTTTTTCCTTGAGAGCGTGTACCGGACTCCAGATATTCCCGCTATGGAAAGCAGTACTGCGTAGAACGGATCGAACCCAATGACAAAATTTTCCCTTGAAATTTCAAAGGTCTTTCCATCATATCCGAAAATGCAGGTAACGTTGGAATTTCCCAATGGGAGTTCTGCAGAGAAAGTTTTTCCTGAACCGGCGTACTTTCCATCCAAATACCAGGATATATTCACGTTCTGCAGGTTGGTGCCTGTCATGTCGATGCTGAATTTCCCAGAATTACCAAATATGCTTGATGCAATGGAGGCTGAGCTTACAGTAACATAGTATGTCACGTTCACAGTTACATTGGCTGACCTGTTGCTGTTGAGGCATAGATCCTCTGCAGTTACTGAAAGGTTATACACTCCGTCTGAATTGAAGAAGACAATGAAACTTCCACTCTTTGCTGGATTGCCGACGGAGATCACGTGGTTACCAAATTCTACTTTAATTGTTCTGAGGGGGGCCAAGTCAGCAACTTTGTAATTTACCGTTGTGTAATTGACAAATCTGGCCTGTACCGCTGAGATATTGAGGGATATGACAGGTTCAGCATCCGAGTAAAACACCGTGAAGTTGTAAAGCGCAAAATTACCGCTTGGAGTAACATCCATCAATGTGATGTGGTAAAGCCCCTCTGCCTGCCGCAACCCAACGGTGCCATTTTCCAATGCTGTATAATTCTGCTGAAATGAGGCACCTGAGAGGGAGTAAAATATCCTGGAGTTTTCAGGTACACCCAGGTTTACATGAAGCGATGAAACGTTCATGAAAAGGCTTTTTCCAGGAAGATTACTGATCACCGGAATAGTATTGTTGACGGCTATCCGGATGGCACCGGCTGTCTGCGTTCCGCTTTCAGATATGGAAAGGTAAGAAAAAGTGTAGATTCCGTTGTTTTCGAACCCTGGACTATCATGGTAAATCTGGACTTTGAGACTGCTTGATTCGTTAAACCAGTCAAATACTGCACCAGATGGGGCGGTGAAATTAGCCCTTATCTCTGAGGTTATGTTTGAATTTATGGCAATGAAGAATGAGTTGTTCATGGAGTTACCGAAAAAGGAATACTCGGATCTGTTGCTACAGGAGACTGCCAGCCCGGGAGAAAATGCAATCACAGTGAAATTATACTCAAATTCCGTAAGGACGGATCCGTCCCCGAGAACTGGAAATACGTAAAGTGTAAAATTTCCGTTTCCAACCTGCATGCTGTAATTCGTGCCTTCTACTGAAACGTTAGTGAGAAAACTCTTTCCCTTTACCCTTAGGCCGTAACTGGAGACGTTCTTTATTGGCATCCATGCCAGCGTAAGGTTCCCGTGGCTGAAGAATTCCCCATTGTAGAGGTTGATGCTGAAATTACTGTATGATGTGTTAAGTACAGTGAATGTGAGGTATCTTGAGAAAACCTGCCCGTATATGTCCGTGATATTCACGTATACTGGAAACTGTTTCATCCCCTGTGTGGCAGTAACATTTATCTCGGAGCCGGTGAAATAGGTCGTCTCATTCATTGATTGCATGGAAATTTCAGCTTTAAGGAAACCGGTTACGTTTGATATGCTCACCTGGATTTCCTGCCCGACGTAGACAGAGCTTCCGTTTTCAGGGGTTGAAATCACAACAGGGTCATTATTGTCAACTGTACAGCTGGCAGTTGCAGTGGAATTGTAACCTGCGTTGTTGCTGACATACACTGACATGGAGTAATTGCCATCTGGAATAACCAAGGAATTTATCACGAGGTCCTCGTTATCCGAAACAAAGCGGAAGCCGTCCATGGAGATTTCCACGGTGTATCCGATGGCTGAAGAGACTGTGGTGTTTACATAGGCGAGCCCCCTCAGTAAGTAGTGGCTGCTGATTTTCAGTGATACATTTTTTCCTGAAAAGGCGTCGGCCTTATCGTGGTAGAATACCACAATTTCTGTGGCGTTCATTTCAGATCCTGCTGAGAAGTTTCCATTTAACCATAGTGTAGATGAGGAGATGACTGGTATGGGCACTGATTCCATGGAAGAGTTGCCCATGATGTTGTACGCCGAACCGTTGAATATCACTGGGGTTGATCCGGCATAAGCTACACTTGAAATGCTCTGCTGCAGGAATTCATTGTTGGCGCGTGCCATTGTGAAATAGGTTTCACCTGATAAGGTACTGCTCAGTATCGAAGAAGTACCTTCGTTGTCTGAACTCGTCTTGCAAATACGAACGGAGCCATCAAACCGCGAATACGAATTGCTGGATATTATCGTTCTAGAAAGTGATACTGGGTCAATTCTTTCCGTTACCGTTGATCCGTTTGTCACATTGACCCCCTCAACCATTATGAGACCGCTTGCTGCATAGATTCCAGTTAAGGAATATGCGGTTCCCTGTGGCCATGCAGAAATGACTCCAGAAGAACTTTCGGTTGAGACGTTTATGGCAGTAACGCTGCCACTCATGTTGTATTCGACCACTTCATCACTGCCTGGTGTAATGAGGCCGGATGGATTTCTAAGACCATAAAGCGTTAAATTGTCCTGCCTGCCGGAAGTCACGTTTAGGGAAAAGATTTCTGAGGAATTCGTCCCGGATCCCAGGAAATAGATGGTGTCCAGCCATGAATATAAGCCAACCGGCTTGAATGATGAATCAGCACCGGCAGTGGAAATCAGAGAGAAGCTTCCGTTCTCATAATTATACTTGATGATATCGCTATTCCAGCCGATATAGTAAGCAGAGTTCAGCGAAGGAAAGAGTATTGCCTGATTTTGAGTCCCATACGGTCTGTATACAGCTGGAATTGTGAAATTAGAGAAATTGAACCGCGTTCCATTCTGTACTGCCTGGAAGATACCGCTGGGTTCAGAAACATCCGTAATGTTATATATGTTTATATTGGAAATAGCACCGCCAGCCATGACGGACAAATTCCCACCAAACGTGGTCTCGGTGGGGATGTCCAGGGGAAGGACAACGTAATTGCTGTCATTTCTGAATATTTCCAGATAGAAGTTCCTCCCATAGGACGTTGAGAAATATAGCTTAATGTCATAATACTCGTTCATTCTTGGTTCATGCGATAGACGGTATTGCGCCCCCTCTGCTGAGATTACCGTAGTATTCTGGGAGCGGTTTATCAGTATATCTCCAACCATTGAATTTCCGTAGTAGACGGGAAATGATACCAGTGTAAAACCTGTGCTCAAGTTATCATTCCAGGAGAAGCCTAACTGCACCATGGTGTAAAGAGATGTCGTCAGAGCCATCCTCAGGAATGACATTTTATAATTATCATTAGTAGTAGCAATGCCCAAACCCTTTCCATACTGGCCGTTCTTGATTGAGATGTTGTAAGCAGTTCCGTTGCCCGCATGCGAAAACCCTATCCATGTCGTATTTTGTGGAAATGAACCGATCCCTTGTCCTGAAAAATTGTAGTAATTGCCGACCGGTAACTCAGCACCGCCTGTAGAAGCCTGTGCCAGTATGCCCATATTCGGTATAATTATTAATAGTACCATACATGTAATTAATTTAATTGATACCATTTTTTCCATATCCATGGCCGATTTAAAAAACTTTCATGTCAGTCTATTCAGCAGCCGCTCCCAGCTGATGGCCCATGGTGCAAAAACAAGCTCTTTATACCTCCCTCTAATCATGAGAACAACATGATAAATGTAGCAGTGAACGGGTATGGGACCATCGGCAGGAGGGTAGCTCATGCCGTTCTAAAGCAACCTGACATGAAGGTCTCCGGAATAGTGAAGGCGACCCCGGACTATGTAGCCAGAATGGCTGCGAAGACCTTCAGGATATACGTTCCTGATGAAATATCAGCCAGGAAGTTTAAGGAAGCGGGGATAGATACTGCGGGCTTGCTGCCAGATCTGCTATCGACAAGCGATATAGTTGTGGATGCAACCCCCGAGGGGATGGGCGAGAAGAACAGAACAATGTACACTGGAAAGATAAATGCAATATTTCAGGGAGGCGAGGACAGTTCGGTGGCAGATGCCAGCTTCAATGCCTATTCCAGTTACGGGGAATGCTACGGTAAGAAATCTGTCAGGGTGGTATCCTGCAACACGACTGGACTTGCAAGGAGCCTCTTTCCTGTCCACTCTGAAATTGGAATACAGCACGTCAGCGCTACACTAATAAGGAGGGCAACCGATCCAAATGACAGCAAGAAAGGCCCGATTAATGCCATAGAGCCAAGCCTAAAATTCCCGTCACATCACGCCCCTGACGTAAAGACCGTGATCAGGGATATTGATATAGATACGGTGGCTGTCAAGGTTCCGACAACCCTTATGCACGTTCATGTTGTAGATGCAAGGCTCAGGAAAAATGCAACACGGGAAGAAGTTATTGGTGCATGGAGCAAATTCAGGAGGGTAAGGCTTATCTCCGGAAAGGATGGCCTCGCCTCCACCGCTCAGATAATGGACATGTCGAGGGAGGGAAACAGGGACAGATCAGACCTCTACGAAATAGTTATCTGGCAGGACAGTGTTAGCGTAAAGGGAGACCGGCTGAACTATATCCAGGCAGTCCACCAGGAAAGCATAGTGGTACCGGAGAACGTGGATGCCATAAGATCATCCCTGGGTTCTGCAGGTCAGTACGAATCGATTGACCTGACTGACAGGAGCCTGAGCATAGACAGAGAGGTGTTTTACTAATGGCGGGAAATGAGAAGGAAACTAAGAAAATAACAATAGAAGATCTAGCCGGAGTCGGAGAAGCGACTGCCGAGAAATTGAGAGAAAACGGATATGACGACATAATGACCCTGGCTGTCGCGTCGCCAAAGGACCTGTCAGAGGTAAGTGGCATAGCAGAGGGCGCTGCAATCAAGATAATAAATGCTGCTAGAAAAGCCGCTGATGTCGGCAATTTCGAGACTGGAGAGGAGATCCTTGCCCGCAGGAAGGATGTCAGGAAACTGACAACCGGGAGCAAGAACCTTGATGATTTGCTTGGTGGTGGGCTAGAAACTCAGTCCATAACAGAGTTCTTCGGGGAATTCGGATCAGGAAAGACGCAGATAATGCACCAGCTTGCAGTAAACGTGACCATGCCATTCGAGAAGGGCGGGCTGGAAGCCGAAACCATGATAATCGATACTGAGAATACGTTCAGGCCGGAAAGGATAGTGCAGATGGCAAGAGCGAAGGGGGTTGATCCCGACGAGACCCTGAAGCGTATACATGTGGCAAGGGCATACAACTCACACCACCAGATACTGCTGGCTGAAAAGGCTGCCGATCTTGCCAAGGAATTCAATATAAAGCTGGTAGTTGTTGATTCCCTAACATCCCACTTCAGGTCAGAATACATGGGCAGAGGGTCTCTGGCTGAGAGGCAGCAGCTGCTCAACAGGCACATGCACGATCTGTTGAAGTTCTCCACCATCTATAATGCAATCATAGCCGTAACAAACCAGGTATCTGCGAGGCCCGATGTATTTTTCGGAGACCCAACCACCCCAATTGGCGGGAACATAGTCGGCCATACCGCAACCTTCAGGATATATCTCAGGAAGAGCAAGGCCGGAAAGAGAATTGCCAGGCTGATTGATTCACCTTACCTTCCAGAGGGTGAAACCGTAATACAGCTTTCAGAAGATGGAATCAGCGACGGAACCTGATTCTCATTCCTATTTTTTAAGGGCAAGATTTTTAAAGCAATTCAAGTGACTTTATTCATGTGGGATCAGATAAGTGGAAAATTTGTCCGCAATCCGTCACAACAGAAGGTCGTTAAAAAAATGATCTCCATCGGGTTGAACGTGGAGATGGACATGGACAGAAAACTGAGGATCTATTGTGATGGGATAGAGATAAAACCGAACTCAATTGCCGAGGCGATCAGCGTCGACAGGAGGGTAGTTGTGGAAACTCTCAGGAAAATTTCCGAAGATTCCACGCTCCTGGAATTTTTCCAGAATTTAAGGCCGGTCTGCAACCTGGGCATGGCCAGTTCCAAGGTTGGGATGGGCGTTATAGAAATACTTCCCGATTCCGCAAGCCGTTCCGGCATAATTGCCGGCGTTGCCGATATTATAGCCAGGGAAAAAATAAGCATACGCCAGGTGATAGGCGATGATCCGGACCTGGTCGATAACCCTAAGGCAATAATAGTGACTGACGTCCCGGTTCCGCCAGGCATGCTGGCCAGGATAAAGTCGGTTCCAGGCGTAAAGGCTGTTGTTATACTTTAGTCCTCAGATAAACTTTGCAAGGTCATTGCCGTAAACGATTGCCATAACCTGCCCCAACTTGACGCTTATCCCTTCCCTAGAGTCGGAAATGCAATTCACATGACCCATCTTCCTCTTCCTCCTTACTTCAGACTTCCCGTACCAGTATATCTGGGTACCGCCGACCTTAAGGATGCTGATCTTCTTTATGTTGTTCAGTTCTGTTCCTATTATGTTGACAATCCCGCTTGGCCTGAGAAGTTCGGGTGTTCCGACCGGCAGTCCACTGATAGCCCGTACATGCTGTTCAAACTGCGATATGGATGAACCCATTAGGGTATGATGGCCGGTATTGTGCACCCTGGGCGCGAATTCATTGATGAATGGCTTTCCGTCCACTATGAAAAACTCTATGCCCATTACACCTGTGTAGTTAAGCGACTGCACCAGTTTCCTGGATATCTCAAACATGCCGTTGTCTTCCGACGGAGCGAAGCTGTTTATCAGTATTCCGTTGAGGTTGAGGTTATATGAGGGCACGTGAGCAGAAATTTCACCCCTCGTTGAGCGTGATATTATAATGGAAGCCTCGTGCTGGTAGTCAACAAACTCCTCAACTACATATTTCTGTTCGGGAAGGCCATCAGGGAGAGGATCACCGTCCTTGAGGAAGTACTGGCCCTTTCCGTCGTACCCACCGGCGGCTGTCTTTATCACACACCTCCCGAATTCCTTGCGTATTCTGGCAAGCTCCGGCAAACTCCCCGCCGTCTCATACCTTGGTATGGGAAAATTTCCAGACCTGAGGAATTCCTTCTCCAGGCTCCTGTCCCTCTTCAGCCGGATGGGTTCTATCCCTGGCCTAAGTTTATCCTTTGAGCTTGCATATTCCAGGGCTTCTGCATTGACGTGCTCAAATTCGTACGTTACTAGGTCGCACTCGTCAACGAACTTCCTGTAATCCTCGTATGGAAAATGCCTGTCCGCTATACGCGAAGCAGGGTCACTCCTGTCTCCGCCCAGCACGTAATACTCGTCGCCAAGTTTTTTTCCCTCGAGGATCATCATCCAGCCAAGCTGTCCTGATCCTATTATCCCTATCCTTGTCAAACCGATTCACCGAGGACTCGCTTCTGTTCTGATTCCATGTACTCCTGAACCATTTTCTTTATTTCAGGATACTTGATCGAGAGAATGCGGAGTGCAAGCAGAGCTGCGTTCCGCGAATTCCCTATTGCAACAGTGGCAACAGGAATTCCAGACGGCATCTGGACAATGGACAGGAGGGAGTCAAGCCCGTTCAGGTTCTTTGTTGGTATGGGCACCCCTATTACCGGAAGATGGGTAACAGATGCGGTCATGCCTGGCAGGTGTGCGGCTCCCCCTGCTCCTGCAATTATTACCTCGACCCCCCTGTCGGAGGCTTCTGATGAGAATTCTATCATGAATCTCGGGGTCCTGTGTGCGGAAACGATCCTGACCTCTGTTTCAACGCCGAATTCTTTGAGGGTTGTGACTGCATCCTTCATGTAATCATAGTCATTCTTGCTCCCCATTATGACTGCAACTTTTTTCATGGATGCTCAATGCATAGAGAATTTATTTATTTATGTCTAAGCTGATAAACTATCCAGGTACTGGCGCAGTTCAGTCTCGCTTCCAATTGTCCTTGATGCTGCCTTCCCGATCCTGTTCATTACCGCCATGCCTATTCCCTTTTCCCTCATGGGGTGTATGCAGCCGGCCACGGACGTTTTGTCCTCAAGTTCCCTGAATGCCTTGAAGAGGTTTGACGCTACTTCATATGCATTGCCGCCATCACCGAGCGAAATGTTGTCACCAGCCAGCCCGTGAATCATCTGGGACGTTCCTATCAGTGTCACCCTGCTGGTTATTGAGGGGATCTTCCTGAAGAGTTCTTCATCAGTTATGAGGATCAGAGGCTTGTTCGGGGAGTAGTGCGTGTATTTCATGCCCGGAGCCAGAGGCACCTGGCTTCCATTCCCTCCTGTATTCCGCATATCAGAAATGATCTCCCCGAGAAAAGGATTGAGGTCGTCTGGAGAATATACCCCCGGGCGTAGCATAACGTACGGTTTCCTGGTCACGTCAACTATTGTGGATTCTATCCCGAAGTATGTCCTGCCAGCATCAAGTATCATATCCACCACGTTTCCCAGTTCCTTTATTGCATCAGACGAGTCGACTATACTCGGCCTTGTGGCTATATTTGCGCTCGGAGCGGCAATTGGCTTTCCGCTCCTTTCAATGAGTGCCAGTGCAAGGGGATTGGCTGGCATCCTCACAGCCACGGTTGGCAGGCCTGCAGTTACCATATCTGGAACCAGCTCTTTGCGTTCCAGAAGAAATGTGACGGGACCTGGCCAGATGCGTTCCATGGCAGTCCTCACAACATCAGGGACATTCCTGCATATGCTGTCAAGCTGCGACATAGAGCATATGTGTATTATGAGGGGATTGTCTGCCGGCCTCCTCTTGGCAGAGAATATCTTTCTGCAAGCCTCTGCCGAAAGGGCGTTAGCTCCCAGACCGTATACAGTCTCGGTTGGAAAAACAACGGTACCCCCACCGGTTATGACTTCCGCGGCTGCATCGATTACACCAGGGTCCGGCTTATTCTGATCAACCTTCAGGACTGTTGCAGGCACCTAGCCTGATCCCGTCCAGATATTGAGATTTATCGATAACTTTCATAAATGCAACGGTATCGTTATTCTCCATCTACTGCAATAAAAAAATGGGGTGATTAAAAAAGGTATATGGTTCATGCTCTGGACAGGGATGCCAGGCTGGTAATCTCCTTGTCGTGCTCGTTGCCCCATCTCTTAACCTTGTCTATATCTACTCCCCTCTTCCTGGCGATGTTTTCCACTGTTCTTAGCATCAGCCTTCCGCCGAGGGAAATTATGCCACCCGTTCCAAGCCTTGATACGAATCCGCCACGCGAGTCTCGGAAGCCATCCCTGGTAGCCATCTTGGCCAGATGCCTGTAGGATGCATAATATACCGCAAGCATTGATGTAGAGAGCATCTCAGTGTTAAGGCTTCTTGACTTTATCCTTCCAAGGGGAACGTTAAGCAGGGGCGTGACCGTGAACTCAAATGGCCTTCCGTCAACGAAGGAGTTGCTGAGCCTGTTGATCATCGCTATGCTGTCCCAGTTATCCTCATCAGTTTCATCCTGCTGACCCACCTGGAGAGTGAAAGCTGGCCTCCAGTAGTACCTTGTTTCTGTATGCACTCCCTGCCACACTATATCCTGCCATGATCCGTCAGGCCCTATTTTCAGCGGCAGGGTCTTGTTCGGCATGTGCTTTCTTGCAAGCTCGTCACTGCCAGTCTCAACCCCAGTCTGGATTCCTATCCAGTTCCGTGGGCTTGCCTTGAGTATTTTTGAGAAGTTGCTGATCATTTCCGGATACCCTGCGGGTATGGATATCCTGCCATGTGTAGGGTTGGACGTTTTCACGCCTTTTACGCCCATTGCCGCGGAGAATACCTCACTGATGGCTTCCTCGTTGGGCTCGAACATGTTCCCGTGCTTGAATCCGAATATTTCATCGGAGTGGAGCCACGCATTGGTCTGTCCAGCCCGGACATTGACCTCAATCTCCCGTTTCATCTTTTCTACGGGGTAATACCGCAGCGGCCTGAGGGTAACTTCACAGAAATCGCACCCGACTCCACATCCCCTCATTACCTCGACCATGCCTTTCATGGATGGCGCAACGATCTCGGGTATCTCCTCGAGTTTCGGAAACGCCTGCTGCGTGATCCCTCTCGCAAGGAATTTCGGATCCTTCTTTATAACTTTCCTGAAATGATCATCGTAAGTCATGTAACCCTGGTAGAAAACCGCAGGGTCGATATCGCCTGATCTTATCTGCTCAAAAAGAGTTGCTGCCATGTCATCCATTTCGCCCTGGACGATGTAATCGAAGTTGTACTTGTCTATCTCATCCCTCAGGATGGTGAATTCCCATACACCCGGGCCTCCGACTATCAGCTTTGCCTTTGTGCCTGACCGAGCCGCGTTAACCTTGGCGACCAAAGTGTCCCATTCCTTCCTTACCCAGGCATTAAGGTCTCCGCCGAAGAGGGCAAAGTATGACATTGTTGTCGGACCGAGGCCAAGAGGGTCCATTGTGGATATTCCTATGATTTCTGTATCGTCCTTTATGAAGTTTGAGAGATAGTCCTCGTGGGCAACTGCAATATCCTCTCTCCGGTATTTCCTTAGAAGCGCTGCTTCCAGCTTTCTGATTGAGTATTGCGAGAAAACCGCCTGTCCATCTGGTAGCGCAGGTGGAGCGGGTCCCTTGAGGAATTTGTATACTGGAGCAGGAACCGCCTTGCTGGGGGCGCAGGGAAGGAAGTCCAGCAGGGGGAAATTCCTATATTCATATGCAAGCGTGGTGTCAGATATCAGAACGAATTTGGTCATTTCTTACCACTAAGTGTAGATTCTTTACCCTGATAAATATTTTCTGGCAAAATTTGGCATTATTTACGACTTTTCTTATGCGTTTCAGGTGTCTTTCTTTGGATAGATGAGAGGGTAGTAGCTGGAAAACCGCTGGATAACGCCTTTTTTTAATCATACGTATTAAGAGTTAAAAATCCTCATGAACCTTAAGGTTCACGTAAATATGTTTTACCAGTCGCTTCATTCCGCGTGCGAACAGCAGAAATGCAATGATTGCAGCCACACCGAAAAGGCTTATCGAGAACCAAGTAAGGAGTCCACCGTACTTGAAACCGTAGAGGAACAACAATCCAGCCGATGGACCAACCATGCTGCCCATCCCCCACATCGCACTCTTGAACGCCATGTATCTGCCTGTCTTATCCTGCGAGGAGTATGAGGAAATGATGGAGTTCTCCGCCGGTGCGGTAAGGTTCTCTCCAGTGGTTATGATGACCATGTCCAGTATCAACTGCGGAAGGCTTCCGGTAAAAGCCACAGTACCATAACCTATGATATAGAAAAGGACTCCGAGGACCATGGACTGCATATCACTGAACCTGCGCATAAGCCTGTTTATAACTGGTTGAGAAACCACAACGGTTATTCCATTTGCAGCATAGACGTAACCATAAAGCGCAGGGTTGCTGAGTATCGAATGGGCCGAAAAGATCGGAAGCGATGTCTGGAATTGCCCTGCAAGCACTGACAGGAAAAATACGCCGCTTCCGAAAATGATTATGAGGCGGTCAAGCTTGAAGTGCCGACCGTTTTTTTCCATCACATTTGGTTGCCTGAAACTATTGCTGTCATCAATGAAGATAAGGATGAACAGGAGGGATACAACCGAAGTAATGACATTCAGAAGGAAGATGAACGAGAAACCCCGCTCAAAGAAAATTACTCCAAAAAGAGGACCGATAATCCACCCTATGTTGAAGATTGTCCTGAACGTTGAAAAAGCATGGCTCTTGCCGGTCTCCGGGGAGAGGTCGGAAATCATTGCGTTCATTGCAGGATACTCAATGGCTGATGGCAGCGCGAAACAGACAAACAGTGCTGAAATAATGATAGCATTGCCGTGAAGAACATCAGCCAAGAATAGTGCCGAGGAGACCGTTACATAGAGAAACGATGCGAGTACCATTGTAGGCTTCCTGCCAAAGAAATCAGCAAGCAGGCCGGAAACTGGTTGCGAAATTATACCTATGGCAAAATAAACGGAGAGTATCATACCGGTAATGTACAGAGGAAGATGCAGGTCCACGCTAAAATAAAGTGCAATGAAAGGCCATATTGCGCCGGTACCAACGGACCTTATCATTCTTGCCAATCCAATGTATCGTACAATTTTATGATTCCATGCCTCTTGCACCAATGTCATGGAATTTTTATGCTAAGACTATTAATTATACTAGTGGTTAATATAATTAATAAATTTGTAGAAATTTGTCACGGATTTATTTTATGATTTCATCGAATGGGATTATGCTCGCAATGGAAATGTTCCATTCTTTGAATTTCTCACCAACACCGGCAACTATCTTCAGGAATCCGCTGCTGTAATCCCTTGGCACCGCGAAGTCCATCTGGAACCTGCTTCCATCGAAACCCTGGCTCCTGAAGAAAGTGGGTATTGGTATCGTTACCGTTTCCGCCTGGATCATCTGAAGCACCTTGTTGGAAGTGCGTGTCTCGAACCTTGTCCCAGTCACTCCGGCATACTCTGACGAGTTGTCAGTGTCTTGCAGGCCGGAAAGGTATACTGCATCGATGTCCTCCTCCGTCATATATCTAATTTCCCTCACCCACGAACCGGGAACAGGGTTCCTCTCCTCGACCTTCTCTTCCTGAGGAGGAAAACTTGAAAGTGAGATATAATCAAGAGGTATGGAAGTATTTATTTCCTTGAGGAAACTCAGGGCGCCCCTGCTCTTTCCAAGGTATACAGGAACAAGTCCGCTAATGCCGGAAGAGGCTTTCATGATTGCCTCAGACACCTCTGCGGAATGCTCATGGCTGAATCTCACATTAACCCTCAAGGCACCACCTGACAGAATCATGCCGTCAAGCACAACGGATGGGACACCGGTAATCATCCTGAAAGTTTCAACAGGCGGGTACTCCGTGCTTTTTGCCCTGATTGCCCACATTGCACCGAGATCAAATGCATTAAACCGGTCCAGGAATATTTTCATGTCCCTGGAATTATCAGAAGATTTGGGGACAAAAAGGATCATCTCTACGTAATCACCGGACATTATGGCAATTCCTGGTATGGATGCCTTGAGGGAAGTAGAAAGCGCAATAACTGGATAATCGTTCCGCAATTCAAGAGTGCACTGCCTGTCCAGAATCTTATCCGATTTTTCTATCAGCAACATTGAGGGGAAGAATGGAGGAGTTATAAATGTTCAGAATGGGATCAACAGCGAAATATTTCGTCCAGGCACGCAGGTTATCTTTCATTTCAGATGTGGGTATTCCGCTCACAGGACGAAAAAATGGTTTAGAACAGGCCTATTATATTGCCTGCTTCATCAACATCCACATTTTCCGCCGCGGGGTGTTCCGGCAATCCCGGCATTGTCATTATCTCACCAAGGATCGGCACGATAAAGCCTGCACCTGCAGAGATGTTGATTGCTTCAACGTGTACCTTGAATCCCCTGGGGCTGTTCAACAGCGTGGCGTCGTCAGAAAGCGAATACTGTGTCTTCGCCATGCATACCGGGAGACCATCAAGCCCCATCTTTGAAATGCGTTTCAGGTCCCTGAGTGCATCCTTGGAATAGACAACATCGTCAGCACCGTACACATTCCTTGAGATCTTCATTATCTTGTCCTTCATGGATTCGCCGAGATCGTAGACCCTGTTCACCTTTCCGTCCGACTGCCCTATTGCTTCCAGAACGGCTTCCGCAAGTTTCAATCCGCCGTCTGCGCCCTTGCTGTAAACCTCTGAAAGAGCCCATCTTGCCTTCTCGTCCCTGAGCAGCTTTTCGAGCAGGGTGATTTCCGCCTCAGTATCTGTCTGGAATCTGTTGATACTTACTACCGGGTCAAAGCCGAATCCCCTAATAAGAGCGATATGCCTTTTCAGGTTGGCAAAGCCAGATTCAAGAGCCTTCAGATCCTCAGCATTGAGCTCCTTCGCGCCGCCATTATGCTTCAGTGCCCTTATTGTTGCTACCAGCACAACTGCATTTATTGGAAGGTTGGCGACTCTTGATACAAGGTCGAAGAATTTCTCTGCGCCGAGCTCAGAGCCAAAGCCAGCCTCGGTGATCAGGTAGTCGGAAAGCTTAAGCGCAATCCTGTCCGCAAGGACGCTGGAAGTGCCGTGGGCAATGTTCCCAAAAGGGCCGGTGTGTATCATTGCTGGAGTGCCGTCCTGCGTCTGCACAAGGTTGGGTTTCAGTGCATCGACCAGAAGCGATGCCATCGCTCCCTGCGCTTTCAGGTCCCTGCAGTAAACAGGGTTTGATTTGGAATCGTATCCCACGATTATTTTTCCTAGCCTTTCCTTCAGATCCCCATAGCTGGTAGAGAGACCGAGTATTGCCATTATTTCTGATGCCGGAGTGATTACGAACCTGTCCATGTTAAGAGATCCTGTTTCCCTGTCCCCGACACCGACAATTATGTTTCTGAGAGACCTGTCGTTCATGTCTATGGTCCTGGGAAAGACTATCCTCTTCTGGTCTATGCCAAGCTTGTTTCCGTGGTGAATGTGGTTGTTTATCATGGCGGATAGGAGATTGTGTGCAGCAGTTACCGCGGGGAAGTCTCCGGTGAAGATGAGGTTGATCCTGTCACTGGGCTCAACCGTAGCCATGCCGCCTCCCGTGGCTCCGCCCTTTATGCCGAAACAAGGCCCGAGGGAGGGTTCCCGTATTGCTATAACAACTTTTTTTCCAAGTTTCCTGAACGCCTGTCCAAGGCCAATTGTGGTGGTGGTTTTCCCCTCTCCGGCTGGAGTTGGATTTATCGCCGTCACGAGGATAAGTTTTCCATCCTTCGTATTCCTTCCGGCAAGCGAAAGTGAAAGTTTTGCTATTGAACTTCCATAAGTTTCATAATCAGCCTCATTGAGGCCAAGATCTGCAGCAACTTCCCTTATTGGCCTAAGGTGTGTCTTTCCATTCATGTGATCCACATTCGTGTATGCATCATTTCTAAATATTACTTTTCGATAATATATTCGATGTACTTTGCCCTGGGGTTAGAGCTTGCATTCAGAGTGATATTATGGGAATAAGGCATGCCTCCATGGAAGACTGGCCGGCCGTAAGCGAGATTTCAACAGCTTCCGGATATGATGATTATATCAACACCATCGGACCTTCATATATGAACGACGGATCAGTCGTGGTATACGAAGAGGGAAGAGTTCTAGGATTCGGCAAGATAAACTACCTGGAGGACGGATCGGCATGGCTGAGCGGCCTTAGGGTGCATCCGGATGCATGGAGAAATGGTGTTGGGATATCAATATCCCGGTATCTGATGCAGTTTGCAATCGAACACCGGTTATATCACGCAAGGATGCTTATCGAGGACAGGAACACAAGGTCGATTAAACTGTCCCTGAAGATGGGTTTCGCACCTGTACAGTCATACAGCTTCTTTGAAGGCACACCGGCAACCTCTGGATTCAAGCCAGTGAATTTCAAGGGGCAGATCATGGTCAATGAGGGTTGGAATTTCGTGAAGATCAGCGGTACATATAGGGGAAAGGGAGAATTCATGGAGTCTGGGGAAAAAACTCTGGTGTACGTGTGGAATGGAAACCCTAAACTGGTTCAGGTCATGAATGCGGGCGATGACCTCAGGGCGGAAAAAGATGGGATCACATGTGCAGCGGAAGCCCATAACAGTTGCCTCAGAAAAAATTTTATCCCCCTTGATGGCTTCGAGTCTGCGACCGTTTACGAAAAAGCATTGGAGCCATGATCCCGGAAAAATATAAGAGGCTGAAAACCGCTATTGATTCATGGATTTTGGTATCATAGGGCTTGGAAACCATTCAACTAACAGGGTTATACCGGCCATAAGGGCAGCCGGATTCAGCATAGGGTCAATCTACAGTTCCGATGCTGCAATGGGAAAGGAAGTTGCAAGGGTGAACGGGTCTGAATATTATTCAGACCTTAAGAGAATGCTTTCATCGCGGGTAGAAGCTGTGTACATAGGTTCTCCCAATTTTCTTCACTACCCCTAGGCTAAGCTTGCTCTTGAGGCTGGAAAGCATGTGCTCCTCGAGAAGCAGATGACGCTGACCGTCGAGAAAGCGGCTGACCTCGTTTCGTTGAGCAGGAAGAACGGGCTTAAGCTGGCAGTCGCGTTTCACAACCCCAGTCGCAAGGAAGCTCCAATCCTTCGGGATGGAGAGGAATTGAGACACCCTTTTATACATTGATTTTTATAGCCATATTGTGCTCAAGACTCTTCAAATCAAACTGCTTCCTGATGAGAGACAGGAAGAAGCACTCATCGAAACTTTTGTCAGGTTCAACGAAGCATGCAACTTTGTCTCCAGGATAGCCTTTGAAAGGAGGCTTTACAACAAGGTTTTCCTCCAGAAAATCGTGTACAGGGAGATAAGGGAGAAATTCGGACTGGCGGCACAGCTTGCCATCAGGGTCATAGCTAAGGTTGTTGAAACCTATAAGGCTGACAAAGAGCATTTCCATGAGCTCAGGGATTTCGGTTCTATCATCTATGATCAGAGGATACTGAGCTTCAAGGGCATGGATCAGGTCAGCATCAACACAATTCACGGCAGGATACGGATACCCATGACCACTGGAAAATATGGCAAGATACCATTTGACAGGGTCAGGGGTCAGTGCGATCTCGTCAGGAAGAATAGACTGTTTTACCTCATGGTTGCTGTCGAAGTCCCAGAAGAGCCTACTGTTGAGCCACAAGATATCATCGGCGTTGACATGGGCATCGTGAACATCGCTGTGGATTCCACGGGCAAATACTATTCTGGTGACAAGATCAATGAGGTCAGGAAGCACAATGCCGATCTCCGTTCCCGGCTGCAGTCCGTGGGAACCAGATCCGCAAAACGCCATCTGAAGAAGCTCTCCGGGAAGGAGAACAGGTTTGCCAGGAACACCAACCATGTGATATCCAAGGAGATCGTTCAGAGAGCCAAAGGCACCTCCTCTGCCATTGCCATTGAAGACCTCAGTGGAATCAGGATGAGGACAACCGTTAGGAAGGGCAGCAGGTACATCCACAATTCGTGGTCTTTCTATCAGCTCAGGTCATTCATTGAATACAAGGCAAGGGAATCGGGCATTCCCGTCATCGCTGTTGATCCGCATAACACCAGCAGGGAATGCCCTAATTGCCATTCTATCAGCAAACGCAACAGGCCAGAACGATCCCATTTCAGATGCGTTTCCTGCGGTATTGAGGGAGAAGCGGATTTCATCGCATCCCTCAACATCAGGAACAGGGCTGCAGTCAGCCAGCCTATTGTAGCGGGTGCTATTTTTGGTCATTTGACCCTCCCAGCTGCAAGCCCCGATGCCTTAGCTCGGAGTAGTTGACATGAGATTCCACCCGGCAGTGGAGAATATCAGGAATTCTGTGCAGGCAGGCGATATAGGAATGTGGGGAGGGCCGCCATCCTCATCCCACGCCTCGGAAAAACAGAAGTGGTGGACAGAGGATGAAAAGGTTGGAAGCGGATCGATAATGGGTACGGGTGTGCATGTCATTGACAGCCTGATGTACGCACTTGGAAGAAAACCGGAAGCTGTGAGTTCCGTAAAGTTCCCTCGTGGCAGTGTGATTGAGGAGACCCAGCAGGTTAGCCTTGTTTATCCTGACATGATTGCTACCGCTATTTCTTCACGGTCGACACCGGCTCCTGACAACAGCCTCTATATATTCGGGACCTAGGTAACAGCCGTGGGAAGGGGCATCTTTGGCGTAACCATAAAGGGGTCTCTGGAGAGAAACGGGAAAATTGTTGATTCCTACAGTGGGGGGTCCCCCTATGAGGGAGAAATCAGATCGTTCGCTTCACTTGCAAGGGGCGAAAAAACCAATATAGCATCAGGCGAAGACGGTGAAGCCGTTGTCCGCATAGTGAATGCTGCAAATGAGTCCGCAGCCACCGGACGCGCGGTTTCGCTATGATCAAATATCATGGAAAACAATCTGGCTTGACCAGCATAATTAATATCCAAACAGCATATGTTGAACACGATGAAGATAAGGCTCAGGATTGTAGCTTCCTCTTATAGGCAGAGGGACGTCACCGTTGAGCTGTTCGGCAGGACAGATGACGGCAGATCAGCCACGGCACTTTATTTCGGCTTCAAGCCGTATTTCGACATAGTTGCTCCCTCTGATGCATTCATGGAGAGTTTCAGGAAGAATCCTGAGTATGTCAGCGAAAAGGACCTGAAGTTATGGCTCTACGGCCAGGAACGGCCCGTCAAAAGGGTATTTGTGAAGTCTCCGTGGAAAGTGCCTGAACTCCGTGCGCTCTGCGATTCCGAGACGCTTTCCTCCGACATTCCATTCCATCATCGCTTCATATATGATCTTGACCTCGGTGCCACCGTGGAAATTGAAGGCGAAGAAATGCCCGAGGAGAAACGGAGGTATTCCACCGATCTTGTGATCAGAATAGACAATATACATGACACAACTCCCTTCAATCCTGAACTGAAAATCCTCAGTTTTGACATTGAGAACTCCATCCAGTCCGGGGAGATTTATGTGATAGGGTACGCGATTTCCATGGGTAACAGGATCAGGAAAGGAGAAGTTTCGGGAAAGGAGAGGGAACTTCTCCAGAATTTTGTAAAACTTGTGTGTGCTGAAGACCCTGATGTCCTGACCGGATACAACATTGACGGATACGATCTTCCCATGATCCAGGAGAGGATGGCCAAGAATGGCGTGGAATTCAACATAGGGAGGGATTTCAGAAGGCCAAACAGAGTAAACAACCAGTACTGGAGGCTTCATGGCAGGGTGATAAGCGATACATGGTGGAATGTCAAGAAGATTCTTCACCCGAAACATGAAACCCTGAACTATGTAGCAATGGAACTCCTGGGCGAGGGGAAGGACAACATCAACAGGCTGAAGATAGAGGAGGAATGGTCCAACCGGCGTCAGGAAGTGATTGATTACTGCATAAAGGACGCCTTCCTCACGCTTGAGATATTCAGGAAGATGAGGGTGATTGACAGGAATCTATTCATGTCCACTGTCACTAAACTTCCCCTGGACGACGTAACAAATGGCGGAACCAGCAATTACGTCGATTCCATACTTATAAGGCAGGCGGACCGCGAGAACATCGGTGTCCCGATGACATCACACGATATCAAGGAAAAACCCATAGAGGGAGGGTATGTTCATTCAATCGGGGCCGGACTGTATGACAACGTGGTAGTCCTGGATTTCAAGAGCATGTACCCATCCATGATAATGAAGTACAATATCTGTTTCACAACCTTTGATCCCAAAGGCACAATTGTTGCTCCAACCGGAGCAAAGTTTCTGGCACCCTCAGTCAGGCCAGGGCTGGTTCCACGTATACTAAAAAACCTCATGGAGGAAAGGGACAAAGTAAAGAGGGATATGAAGAAGGCAACCACTGCTGAGGAGAAGAATTACCTGGACGGCATACAGGGCGCATTGAAAATACTTATGAACACCTTTTACGGAGTGCTCGCCTCGTCTTTCTACAGGTTCACTAATCTTGAGATAGGAGGTGCCATAACTGCATATGCCCGTGATACCATCACCGGCCTTATCAACCTTCTAAAGTCCGAGGGAAAGAGGGTAATATACGGTGATACTGACAGCATATTCATAGAGTCAGGAGCTGCCACTCATGAAGATGCGATCAAGATTGGAGAGGACCTGAGCAGGAGACTTTCAGAGAAGGAAGGGATCATCGTTGAGTTTGAGAAGGTCATGGACCCGTTCTTCTCACATGGCGCTAAGAAAAGATATGCAGGGAAGATTGTTTTTCCCACTGAGCAGGCGGGGACAGTTCTTGTCCGGGGATACGAGGTCAGGAGGACAGATTCATTCGACCTGCAGAGCGAGGCTCTTTCGAAGGTATTTGATTATGTCCTGAGCAAGGACGTGGATGGGGCCAGAGAATATGCAAACAATCTCGTGAAGATGGTAAGTTCCGGAGATCCGGGCATTCCCATGGAGAAACTGGTGATATCCAGGTCGGTTAGAAAATTTGGCGAGTACAAGGAGAACATGAACCTTGCCAACGTCAGGGTAGCGAAAAAGCTCATGGACAGGGGCGAGACGTTCATACCGGGGATGAAGGTATCGTGGATCGTTACCAACAGCAGGAGATCACCACAGGAGGTTGAACCGTTCATTGATGGCACAAAATTCGACGGAATCCCGGACTGGAACTACTACGCAAGCAGGGTGAGGGAAACGCTGAATCGTGTCCTTGAGAGCCTGGGCGATGAGATAATGATACCCGAATCCAATTACGGCACAGAGACCAATGGGCAAAACACCCGTTCAAGCACTAAGCCAACAACTCTGGATCAGTTTATGGAATGATGTCTAGAACCGCCTTCCATTTTTTTCTTATGCGCGTCAGGCAGACAATTGTTATCCAAGGCATTCTTAACAGCACGCACAGAATCTGCCAGCCTGCGACCTTTATTGAGCTTTTTCAGTAGCAATTGTTAAATAGAAAGCATTTTATATTGTCAGACATTATAATAAAGTGATCTACGATGGCATATCCGACTTTCCTTGAACCCTTCAGCCAGGAGATAACAGTGCTCCTGCTGTTTGTAGATGGTTTATTTTTCGGCCTCGCAATAAAGAAAGCATTCACATCAGTTATCCTGCTTATAGTGGCTTTCATGATTGCATATTTCATAAGTTTTTCACTCATCCCGAAGATATCAATAAGCAACCTCGTTAGCCAGATTTCAAGCTATGCATCTACAGTGCATTTCGGCGGAATTGTCATAACCTTTTCCGTTGTAATGTTCTTCATAGGATTCGCGATAGGACTCTGGAAGGGATAGGATTATAGCTAAATGGATCCTTTGCAATCTTTTTATCCTTGGAGGAATTAGCGGACAGTGCACGATGTCCTCGTTGTTGGTTCAGGACCTTCTGGTTCCTACGTGAGCTACAGCCTTGCCAGGCTTGGCTTCGATGTTGTGAACATGGAGGAACACCGGGAAGTCGGCAGACCAGTGGAATGCACCGGCCTTGTTTCTGAGCGTGTTTTCAAGTACGTAAAAACAAAGGCTGAGGTAAATTCCGTAAATGGAGCCCACATTTTTTTCCCGAACGGGAAAAGCATACACATCCACAAGGGTGACAGGACCATTGTTATGGACAGGGATCAGTTCGATAAGGACGCCTCTGCGATGGCCATATCCTCGGGAGCGAACATCATGATAAATTCACGCGTCCTTTCCGTGAAAGTCGATGACGAGGGTGTGACGGCCAGGTACCGCCAGGATGGCAACCTGAAAGAAATAAGAAGCCGGATCGTGGTCGGTGCCGATGGCGTTAACAGCATTGTAAGGAAGGAACTCGGATACCCGAGGCCCTCCAGAGTTATATCCACCTACCAGGTGGATTCCGCTGCAAGGATGGAGGACCAGAACAGCGTGAATGTGTATGTTGGATCGCAATCTACCCGGGGATTCTTTGGATGGGCAACCCCGGCTGGAGAACTCTCAAAAATAGGCGTGGGTACTTACCGGAAACCTGCATTTGATCATTTTCAATACATTAACCGGAAATTTGGGTCACAGAAAATACTGGGAATAAATGGAGGCGGCATACCCCTCACCTTTCTCAAGAAGACGTACGGAAAGCGTAACCTTCTCGTCGGAGATGCTGCCGGTATTGTCAAGCCCCTTTCCGGCGGGGGGATATTCACTGGCATAGTCTCAGCAAGGCATGCTTCCGAAGCTATCAGGAATGTTCTGGAAAATGAGGATTTTTCTGAAAATTCCTTATCAGGATACCAGGCTGGATGGAGGGGTGAACTTGGGTTGGAACTTCGATTTGATGCAATGGCACAGAGATTTTTCAGCGGTATACCCGACTCTTCACTCAACAAGATATACAATATCCTTTCCAGCCCCAAAAATATAGAGACTATAAACAAACTTGGGGATATTGATTTCCCATCGAAAGTGATTCTATCAATACTTCTCAGGAACCCGGGAATCATCCCCCATGCATTCAGAAGGAATGGATCATGAATTCGAAGACCTATTCCTATATGAGCCTTCTTCTACTGGTCACCCTTTTCTGGGGACTCACTTTCCCGCTGATAAAAAATACGCTGGAGTTCGTTTCCCCCCTTATTTTCCTTGCTTTCAGATTCGGGCTATCCACAATATTCCTTGTGCCGTTTCTCATAAAAAAGAAGGGCATTTTCGGCAGAAGGAACGTGATTCAGGGGCTCATTGCAGGAACTCTCCTCTTCTTTGGATACTATTTCCAGACCGTGGGGCTTGAATACACAACTGCTTCAAAGTCCGGGATAATCACGGGCATCTATGTGGTCCTGATTCCCATAATATCGTATTATTACCTTAAGAAGCCAGCATCCAGATACGACATATTAGCTTCTGTTCTGGCCTTCGCCGGTTTAATACTGATGTCCAGCGGAGCACTTTCTAACTCCGGCATTGAACTTGGCGACATCCTGACCCTATTAGGAGCAATTGCCTATGCGTTCCAGATTGCGTATCTTTCCAAGTATTCAGAAGGGATTGACACCGTTGTATTCACCTTCTACCAGCTCCTTGTGGTAGCAGTTTTGTCTGTTGTGTTTATCCCAACTTATCCCTCATTGCAAATGGATCTTAACTACTATGCAATTTTTACCATAATATTCACTGCACTCTTCGCCGGAACCTTTGCAATGTTTGTGACCACAAAGGCGCTGATTTTCATAGAGCCAACTGCGGCTGGCATAATTTTTGTAGGAGAACCCATTTTTGCGGCAATTTCTGCCGTTATCATAAACCACGAGGTTCTTGGACCCTATACACTGGTTGGAGGGACCATTATGGTACTGGCCATGTTCATAACAACCGTGGACAAGTATGTGTCTTCAAGGCGCAAATCCGGACCGTCAGGAATCTAGCTTGTCCTCTCCGGCTATGCTATGGTGCACCTTGACTGCTACACCGCTCCTGTACTGGCCCATTTCATAGCCTGACACAGTAGATCTGCCCACAGCCACAACGTCATCGTTTTCGTCGACAACAAGCGTCTCGTTCAAGGGTACAATATCCTGGTCCCACACCTTTATGAACTTGAAGAAAACGTTGAAGCCCTTTGAATTGAATGAGGCACTCTCATTGTCCACCTGGACCCTGAACATTGGAAATGCTGAAATCTCCTTGAGCCTCATGGCTCCCTCAACGTTGAGCGTGAGGAACCCGTCGTGCGCCCTCATGGTGGCTATGATCCTGTCATCCGGCGTCATTATATTCCTTATGCGCCCGGTGTTCCTCGATTTTATAATCCTCACGTCATCTGGAAATAACCGCTCACCGATGCCTGCAATGAACTGAAGATCCGCAACCGTTCTTATCTTCTGGAGATCAAAATTCCTGATTGCCTCAACTCCACCCTCATCCACAGAACCTGGCTGGTCAGGCTTCCTCCCCTCCGATCTGAAATCACTGTACTGCCCGCGGGATGCCGAAATAACCTGTTCGACCGGAAATGTTTCATTCAACTCAACTGGCACCGACAGGTTTTCCCATCTGATCCTTATCCTGTGGTCCGTCCTGTTGTACACATTTGATATAAAGCCGCCATCCATCCTTCCCGGTTTCCATGTTTCTCCGGCTATTTCCATTTCCCTGCCCCCCAGGTTTGTGCTCTCTGAAAACCGCTTTATCCTCTCCAGGACTGGATGCGAATCGGAATATGAATCAAAATAGAAGAACGGGGATTTCTTGTACAGCTCCTCAAATTTTGCCAGTTCCCTGGATCTTTCAAGAATTCTCCGGTATGCATTGAACAGGAAGGGGTGAGACCTTGCCTTCGACTCAACGTACTGCCATAGCGTCTGTTCGAAAATCCTCTCCCTTATTTCAGATATCTCCATGAATATTGCAGCGAGGTTGTGCTCGGCGATGGATTTTGTTCTTTCTTCCGGGGAGGTGTTCAGCAGTTCAGTAACAGTGAATTTTCCATTAATGGGGCTCCAGTATGGGAAAGCGGACATGCTGCCAAGGTCCCTGGTGCCATCCGGAAAAAGGAGCCGGGAATCCCGGGCATATTTAATGTAAGACGCAGAATCGAACATGTCTACCCCAAGGAGCACAGACATGGCCATGAACATCGGGTGTCCCCCACCGAAAAGATGTATGGGTTTCCCGAAATTGGCGTTTATCTTGGAGTCGATTATTATATCAACGAGTTTTGTATAATTGTAGGATTCAAGCAGTGGAACCACCCCCCCGATTGGGAGATAGGAAGCTTTGCTGGATCCCATCAGCCCTGCGGATCTTGCCCTCAGATCCGGATATACCGACCCCTGTATGGTGCCGGCTATCATGGCCCCCTCCTTGTCATCTATTTCATTTATGCGGCGGTATGTTTCCTCCACAGCACTCTCCGCTTCAGAATGACTATCTGAAGGCCTGGAGAATATGTCCAGTATTGTCGCAATGTCGCTGCCTATCTTTCTCTGAAAATCAACTATCTCCAGGTTGTTGTATTCAACGTTCCCATAGACATAGCTCTGGAACGTCCCTGAATCTGTCATTATTGGCCCGTCAAAGTCCATCAGGGAGTGTATTCCGTATTTCTCGGCAGTTTCCCTTAATCTTTCCGTCCTGCGGATGATGTAGCTGTTCGTGATGATGGAACTGGCACCCAGCCTTTTCATTTCCCGTGGTGATATCACCACAATGTTTGGATTCACGACGGGCATTACCGTTGGGGTCTCTATTATTCCATGTCCGGTCGAAAACCGGGCTATTCTCGACAAGCCATCCCTGTGAATCAGTTCCATTTATACACCACTTTCACTCTGAATAATAGTAATTTCCGGAATTTTTCTGCATCCTGTCAAGGCTGCTGCCCTGCTTGTTGATTCTTGGCCGCTTTGTGACCTGATCTCTCCTGAATGTGACGCCAGCATCCTTCAGGAAGATGTTCATGCCGGTCTTCATGTCTGTCGGGCCGAATGATCTGCCATAAATTCCAGGCTTCCCGGAGAATACTATCAGCTTGTCGGAAATCAGGTCTATGAAATAAACGTCATGATCCACGACCATTGCACTCTTCCTGTTATTCTCCATGACCCTTCTTATGATTTTAGCTGCAGCCATCCTGAAGGCACTGTCCAGGTGGGCGGACGGTTCGTCCAGCAGGTATATGTCGGCATCCCGTGCCAGTGTTGTGGCGATTGACACTCTCTGGAGCTCCCCGCCGGAAAGATCATTCACCAGAGCATCCATAAGCTCATTTATCTGCATCGGCCCGAGTACCTCGTTCATTATGAACGGCGAAGAAAAGGCATCATTTGCCACCGATAGTATAAGATCCCTTACTGTACCCTGGAAATCTATGGATATGTACTGGGGCTTGTATGCGACCCTCACTGTTGCAGATACTGTTCCAGTATCTGGTTTCAGCACTCCAGCCAGCATCTTCACAAACGTGGTCTTCCCGAGGGCGTTTCTTCCGAGAACGCCAATGGTTTCTCCGGTTTTCACGTAACCCTTGGAGACATCAAGGCTGAATTCGGCAAGTTTAAGCGACAGATCAGACCATTCCACCAGCTGTATCCCGGTTTGTTCAACCTTGTGGGACCTGTCCTGGAACTGAATCTCGTATGGCCTTATCCTGACATTCTCTTCCCTCAGGTAGCCTGTGAGAAAAGCGTTAATGGCACGGTTAGTTGTCTTCTGTTCTGATATGACGCCGTATGCGCCCGGTGAACCGTATACAAGATGGACCGTATCTGCCATCCAGTCCATCAGGGCAAGATCATGCTCCACGATCATGACAGTCTTCTTCTCGGCCATGTCCTTCACTATGGATGCAACCCTCATCCTGTCGTTTACGTCTAGGTATGAGGACATCTCATCAAACAGGTATATGTCTCCATCTTTCAGCAGGGATGATGCTATGGCCAGCTTCTGCAGTTCCCCTCCGGAGCATGAGGAGACGTCCTTTCCAAGTGCTCCTTCCATGTCGAGCATGCTTGTGACCTCATCAAGCCTGTTATTCGGGTCTCCTCTCTTCAAGATCTCCCCAAGCGTGCCCTTGACAACCCTCGGAATCAGGTCCACATGCTGGTCTTTCAGCACAACTTTCGTCTTGCCGGCATAGAGGTCACGGAAATAGCTGCCCATCAGGGTGCCAGAATAATGGTCTATTACTGTGTCTTTCGACGCCTCCACATCAAATTTGCCGAAATTCGGCACCGTTAGCCCTGCAAGGATTTTCAGGGTTGTGCTCTTACCCATCCCGTTCTGGCCGAGAAGCGCGGTTACCTTTCCCCTCGAAAGGGTGGGCATAGAGTATATCCTGAATGAATTGACCCCGTACTGATGAACAACATCCCTGTTAAGCTCATCCGGAACTGTTATTATCTTTATGGCACCAAAAGGGCATCGTTTCTGGCAGATCCCACACCCAATGCAGAGGTTTTCCGTTATCAGTGGCTGCCCCTCGGGGTTCGGGAAATCAATGGTCATTATCCCGCTTCGCACCGGTGGACAGTAATACTGGCATTCGTGATTACATTTCTTAGGGTGGCACTTTTCCTGGTCAAGAACGGCTATGTGCAAATCTTACACCTAGTTTGGTTTCCAGTATTCGTCCGGGATCTCGCTGTATATCTGGAAGTCTGCGTCCTGTGGAGCCTTGGTTTCAAGAACCTTCATGCCCGACAGCTCAATTATCCTGGGTACATTGAGTATCCAGTAGTGGATTCTCCACTCACGACCGTCATATAGCGTAGTTTCCTCCCTTTCTGTCTGCAGGACCCCAATGTCTTCCATTGTATAGAAAGCGTCCCTGTCTTCCGGCTCAAGCATATTGTCTATTACACGATCATTATAGCCGAAGAAATTTATAAGGTGTTCAGCAGCCTCAACCGACTCTTCATGGCTCATTCTCCTGTTCTGAAGGCTAAGACCCTTACTAATTGCATCAGCCAGCTCATCAAGATTTGTAAAATTCCGCTTTGGTTTGCTGGCTGGTGTATCGACATTCTTTACCTTCATTTTATCCTCTTCAAATGATTTTTATGCGTCTTACTATATTGAATCAGCGTTAATAAGGTTATCTTAGAATTACCGTAAGAAGCTTATTTTAACGGAGTACCAGTGCATTTTAGATCGTATGATGATAGCTCCTGTGCAATGCAGCAAGATATTTTGTGCTAGTATTGCGTGACCACATAACCCGGCATGGCCAGGTATACTTTCAGGGAGGAAATAAATGGAAGTGCAGGCAGTGTTTCCCGCAAGGAGCATAAACTATCATAATGCGGTGGATGGGCGGATTCCGGTTGAAGCTGTGATTAGAGGTGGCATGCCCCCGGATGACTTCCCTTTCCATGCTAAAATATCCAGCCTGGACAACGGAAGGGAACTATATGCTGCGAGCGTAACAGCGGAAGAACTTGACCACATTCTTTCCATGATCAAGGGGCTGAAAGACAGTTCAGGCCTTCTCTCGTCGCAGATGATCAGGAAAAGCAGGAGGAAAAAATTCCTGCCACAGCTGATGGGCATTGTCAACGCCACGCCGGATTCATTCTACGCCGGATCACGGGTCTCGTCCGGTGGTACTGCCTTTCTTGACTCCATGCTGGATGAGAAACCGGATATTATCGATGTTGGCGGAGAAAGCACCAGGCCAGGAAGCCTGCCGGTTTCGGCCGAGGAGGAGTTATCCAGGATCAACCCGGTGATTGAGTATTTGAGCGGATCGACCAACATACCCATCTCGGTGGACACCACAAAACCTGAAGTCCTGGCAGGTGTGTTGAAATACGAGGTCAAGTACGCTAATGACATAAGCGGCCTGGCGAACCCGGGAATGGCAGAGCTCTGCAGGGAAAATGGCCTTAAATATATACTGATGCACATCAGGGGCACACCCGTGGATATGCAGCTTCACACAGAATATGTGGATGCGGTTCCGGAGATCATGGCATTTTTCTATGAAAAAGTGGCCGAACTTGTAGGCCTGGGTCTGCGGCCTGAACAGATAATAGTGGATCCGGGAATCGGCTTCGCAAAAACAGCGGAGACTAACATGGAGATAATCAGGAATGGGTCATCCATAAACATGGGTCTCGAGACGCTTTATGGTATGTCAAGGAAAAGCTTTATGAGAAAAATATCGGGAACGGAACCTGAAAACAGGCTCTATGGAACCATTGCAGCGTCAATTTTTCTTATGGAGAAGGGTGCTGACATATTGAGGCTTCACGACGTATCTGCAAACCGTGAAGCCCTGGAAACATATTCGAGAATATCAGGCTACTGATTGCCAAGTGATTCTTTTCGGGCGCATTCTGAACAAAGGCCGGACATGATCAGCGTGGCACTTTCAATCTTCCTGTCGCCAAGCAGTTCAGACGTTTTAATGCTTTGCGGGTCAAGCTGGACATCCTCTATCTTGCCACATTTCCTGCATACAAGATTCCCGTGGAATTCAAGATTTGTTTCAAACCATGTCTGCCCGTCTGCCTCGAAGGAGGTTATGGCACCGGAGTTCTTCAGGACTCTCAGGACATTGTAAACTGTCGCCTGCGTGATGGTGGTTTCTACCTTCTTCACGTTCCTGTATACGTCCTCCGCCGTAAAATGACCAGGCTGACGATTCAGGTAATCTATCACACCGATCCTCTGCGGCGTTATTTTGTATTTGGATTTCTTGAGGGACTGGATGTATTCCTCTTTCTTCATTTTGAATGTATTTTGGTAAACCTAATAAGCTTTATCACTTAATAGTAAGGTGCGATTTCCATTAACTAGGAACTTGAAGCCTCGGTGGAAGAGTTATTTTCAAATAGCCCATGCAAATTCGATCCTGAAGGAAATAAAGTGAAAGCATGAAATTGTTCGGCATAACTGCACCATCTACTGGATCTGGAAAAACCAGCATAACCCTTGGCATATTGAGCAATCTCAAAAATGCCACATCGTTCAAGATTGGCCCAGATTACATCGATCCAATGCTTTCTTCATCTGTTTCCGGGAATAGGGCCCACAACATTGACAGGTGGATACAGGGCAGGCGGTTCAGGAGATCCTTCCTCTCGTCCGCATCCGGATATGATTATGGAGTGGTGGAAGGAGTGATGGGGTTTCGTGACTCCGGCATGGACATTGACCTGAGCACGTATTTTTATTTCAAGACGCTGAATATTCCCTATTTACTGGTAATTGATGTATCCAGGCTGGCCGAATCGGCATACTACATTGCTTCAGGTTTTCTTGGGAAAAACGCGCTTGGCGTCATAATAAACAACTACTACTCGGAAAAACACCTTCGGATGGTCTCGAAGCCCTTTGCAGACCACGGAGTGAGGATAATAGGCGCAGTGCCCCACAGCGAAACTGTATCCATTCCTGAAAGGCATCTTGGGCTCTACCTGGGAAGTGAGGTGAGTGACCTGCAGGGAAAGGCCAGGGAGATAGGCAAATATATCAACATGGATTTCCTGGAGTCCGTCCCGGACGTAAAGTACCACACGGACGATACCGCAAACAGGATCGGTGAATCTTCGTCAATATGGATCGCACGTGACAATGCCTTCAGTTTTTACTATGGTTCAACCATAGGTTTCCTTGAGAAAATTGGGAAGGTCAGCTATTTTTCACCCGTCAGGGGAGAACTGCCGGAAAACCCTGATTTCGTTTATTTCGGTGGCGGGTATCCGGAGCTTTATGCCGGCGACCTTTCCGGCGCCTCATCTCTTAGATCGGCAATCAGGAACCTATCGGAGTCCGGCATACCAATCATAGGGGAGTGCGGGGGGCTTATGTACCTTGAAAGCAGCCTTAAGGTCGAGGGAAAAAGCTATCCGATGGCAGGAGTTTTTCCGGGAAGCTCCGAAATGACCCGCCGGCTTACCCTCGGATACACAGAACTGTCCGTTGTTGAAAACAATCCTCTCTTCAATAAAGGCGAAAGCGTTTACGGACACGAGTACCACTACAGCAATATCACGGATGATACACAAAAGACCATGAAGAATGTCAGGGGCAGGGGCATAGAAGGAATGGATGGCATGGTATCGCGAAACACCATTGGTTCATACACGCATCTGGATTTTGAGAGATATGGAAAACGGATCAGGAAACTCGTTAAACCTCGGTGAGGAATGCCAGGTAAGCCAGGTAACTTTCATAGAGGTCCTTCTTGCTCACGAGCTCATAGGGAGAATGCATTCCCAGGACCGGCGGGCCGGCATCTATGACCGGTATTCCGTATCTGGCGATGTCCTGTGCGACCGTACCACCCCCGCCTTCGTCCACCTTTCCCATTGTCCCGAACTGGTATTTCACCCCCTTGTCTGAAAGTACTTTCCTTATGTGGGCTACGTATTCCGATGGCGCTTCCGAGCCGGAGTACTTTCCCCCGTAGCCGGTATATTTCGCTATCACTATGCCCTTTCCCATCCTTGCTGCATTGTGATCGTCATGAACATCCTTGAAGCTTGGGTCCATTGCAGAATCCACGTCCGCGCTTATTGCCCTGCTGTTTCTCAAAACCTTGTAAAAATCCGCCATGCTGTAGTCAGGACCAACTTTCCTAAGAATTGAATGGACAGTTGATTCGATCATATTGCTCATCGATCCAGATATGCCATAACCACCGATTTCCTCCTTGTCATAGAAAATAGCAAGAGAGCTGTACCTCGCCCCGCTGTTTTCAAGAAGCGCCCTGAAGGTCGTAAAGGCTGACGCCCTGTCGTCGTGTCCATATCCGGCGATCATGGAGTTGTCAAATCCGCTGTATCTTGGGCCAAATGCAGGCACGAGGCTCAGGTCCGCAGAAGCAAGATCCTCTTCCTCAATTCCGTATTTCTGCTTCAGCAAAGCGAGTACATTGGATTTTACCGGATCCTTCTCGGCATTGCCTGCCGATGTGCCGACAATGAGATTCATCTCCTCTCCTTCAATCCCCTCTTCCAGTTGGCGCTTGAACTGTTTTTTTGCGAGGTGGGGAAGGAGGTCGGGCATCACAAATACGGGTTCAGATCGCTTATCTCCAAGCCTGATGCTTATCACCTCACCAGATTTCAGCACGGCCTGACCGTGAAGAGCCAGAGGGACGTTGACCCACTGGTATTTCTTTATCCCGCCATAATACTGCGTTTTCATCAATGCTATGCCGGTGTCTGAATCCTCGTACAGTGGTTTAGGCTTAAGGTCTACCCGCGGGGAGTCAATATGCGACGCAAGAATCCTGAATCCGTCATTGAAGACGTCCTTTCCGATGGATCCTGCAATCAACGCCCTGTTCCCAAGCTCCTGGAAAAAAAACGAACCGTAAGGAAGAGTGGTGAACTCGTCCAGGCTCTTGTAGCGAAAAGCCCTCAGCTTTTCCCTCAGGTATGCCACCACCTCCGTTTCTGTCTTGCAGTTTTCGATGAAATCCACGTATGAATCTGAAAAACCCTCTATTTTCTCCTCGAGAGTTATTTTACCGCTTTCCCCTTCGTCCTCAAGCATAGCCTGAATGCATCAACGCCGCAAGTATTAATATTTCTTGATACGTATTTGTGTATGTCATGCAGCCTGTAACTGTTCATGGAGATCAAATCATGAGGCTTCCCTTGAATAGGTTGAAAGAGAAGTTCAACTCTTAATAACTACAAAACCATGCGTAAAATAATGACATTCGAGAGGGTAAGGGGTTTCAGGGATCATTACCCGGAAGACATGATGCCGAGAAAGAAAATATTCAAGGTTGCAGAGGAAAGCGCTGAATCACTTGGATTCAAGAAAGTGGATTTCCCAAGCCTAGAATACCTCGATCTGTATCGCCTCAAATCTGGCGAGGAACTCGTCGGGCAGACGTTTTCTTTCGTTGATAAGGGAGGCAGGGAAGTTACGATGATACCTGAAGCAACACCCTCAGTCGTGAGAATGATAACGGCCAGGAAGGATCTGATCAAACCCATCCGCTGGTACAGCCTTCCCAAAATATTCAGGTATGAAGAGCCGCAAGCTGGAAGATACAGGGAGCATTACCAGTTCAACGCCGACATTTTTGGAGCGGACTCACCCGAAGCTGATGCCGAAATAATAGGGCTGGCGGGAATGATACTGGACGGGCTTGGGCTGGACAGCAGATATGAAATAAGGATCAGCAGCAGGCCGCTCCTAGAGTCAATCCTCAATTCAGTTGGCTGCAGGGACGTCCCAGCTGCCTTCGGCGTGATTGACAGGTTCAGGAAGATAGGCAGGGATGAATTTTTTTCTGAGATGTCGGAAACCGGCATAGACAATGAACACACAGACCTGCTGTACAGCATGATCTCCCGGACAGTGGAACCCGGAAAAATACGGGATGTCACGGGAGGCTTCGCAAGCCCTTCTGTAGACTCCGAGATATCGAGGTTGCAGTATATTGGCGATCTGGTTTCGAGAATGATCCTTTCGCCGGTGAAAGTGGACCTTTCCATAGTCAGGGGGCTCGCTTACTACACTGGCGTGGTGTTTGAGGCGTATGACGTGATGGGAAAGCACCGGGCCATACTTGGAGGTGGCAGGTATGACAGGCTTGCTGCACTTATGTCTGATCAGGATATCCCCGCGGTGGGATTCGGAATGGGAGATGCGGTCATAGAATTGCTCATGAAGGAGGAGGGAAAATGGTTTTATGCGAGCGAGAAACCATTGTTCTATGTGTGCTGTACAAGGCAGGAGTCGAAAGGTTATGCCTTTGCCGTATCCAGGGAAGTTAGGAGCGGGGGGGGCGCGACCATTGACGATCTCTCAAACAGGGGACTCTCCGCACAACTCAGAAATGCCGCAGGGGAAAAATGTGATTATGCAGTCATAGTAGGGGAAAGGGAAGAGAGGTCCAGAACTGCAACATTCAGGAACCTTGTCAGCGGTGAGCAGAAGGAGATCGAGTACGGGAAGATAGGACAGCATGTCTTGACGCTGAAGGGTGTATCCGAAAATAAAGCCTGAACAAACCCATGCAGAAGAACTTTCATGTGCAACACACTTCAGAGACGTGCCAAAATAACGAAAAATTATTAAGCGTCCAGAAGTTTCATGTTTGGGTTTGAGATGTCTATAGCTTTTGTTCTGATCAGCACGGTTCCGGGAAAGGAGCATGAGGTCTATAACAAAATATCGAAGATCAACTACGTTGTTGAGATTCATCCGCTTTTCGGGGAATATGACCTCATAGTGAAGATCGACGCCAAGGATTATAGCGAACTTGGTAAAATTGTGGTGGACCAGATAAGAACTATAGAAGGTGTTATAGATACTAAAACCCTAACAGGAATCAAGCTTTGAGGTGAATGATTGAGTAGTCTAATTCTTAATTGGCAGAGTTTCGTATTGGTGATGTTAGGGCTGATGGCTGTTGCTCTTTTTGTCCTTGGCGTGCTTACCGCTTACTTTGGCAGCGGAAAGAGCAGGACTGTAGGGGCAATACTGCTTGTGCTTGGTATAATTGTGGCTGTCCTTGACATATTTGTCATAGACCACATGTATTTCAAGCTGGATTTTATAAATGAGATAGTCTACCCGGCTGTTTTCTACATAGTTGCAGCAGCAGTCGGGGCAGTGATAGGACTTCTCATATTCCTTGGTGCCATAATGAAAACCTGATTTTTTACAATATATTTTAACCACCTTTGTATTTTCCATCCAACATGGCTTTTAATTCTCGTGAATTTGTGGAATCCGCAAAAAAACAGATATCGAATGAACTTATTGGAAGAGGTATACTGGCCTGCTCTGGCGGCCAGGACAGCACCCTGCTGGCAGTGATAGCCAATGAGGCTGCAGGGGACAGGATACTGTCGGTATTCATAGACACCGGCCTGCTCAGGGAAGGTGAAGTCGATGACGTGAAGAAGACATTCTCCAGCTTTTCGATCAACTTCAGGGTCATAGACGCGTCTGAAGAATTTGTTTCTGCCCTGCGCGGAGTAACTGACCCTGAACAGAAGAGGAAGATAGTGGGGAACAAGTTCATTGAGATATTCGAACGCGTCGCTGCCGAGTACGGCGCAAACACATTGCTCCAGGGTACAATCGCTCCCGACTGGATCGAGAGCGGCGGGAAGATAAGGGATGTTATCAAGAGCCACCATAATGTCGGCGGGCTTCCCGAGAAGATGAAGCTGAAGCTTCTTGAACCGCTGCGCGACCTGTACAAGGATGAGATCAGGGAAGTCTCTAAATTCCTCAACATTCCCAGGATAACACAGCCATTTCCAGGCCCCGGACTCAGTGTCCGGATAATGGGAGAAGTAACCAGGGAAAGGCTGGAACTCCTCCGGAAGGCAACTAAGATAGTTGAGACGGCAATAGAAAAGTGGTATGCTGGAAGCGACGATCTCCCATGGCAGTTCTTTGCAGTACTTCTACCAATAAGGACAACGGGAATCCATGGCGACAAGCGAACTTACGGATACACCATTGCCATCAGGGCCATAGACACCCTTGATGCCATGTCAGGAACGTTTTCACGACTTCCCTACGATCTCCTTGACTCGATCTCCACAACAATAACAAATGAGGTGAAGGAGATAAACAGGGTGGTCTTTGATGTTACAAACAAGCCCCCTGGTACAATTGAGTGGGAATGATCACCATGCATCAAGAAGAGACGGAGCCACCTGATCAGTCATGTTGATAGTAAAGAATGCAGCCAGCCTCGATTTTTCATTTGTCCCTGGTAACCTGCCGGCGAGAGAAGCCGAACTGGAAATGCTCAGGAATATAATCATGGAACCCCTGAAAAGTGGTGTGTCCTCGACGATCATAATTTATGGCCCCTCTGGAACTGGGAAAACGGTTACCGCAAAATATCTCCTCAGAAGCGATCCAAAGATTATTACAGTATATGAAAACGCCCTCTCCTTCGGCAGCCTGAAGTCCCTTCTCGTGGATGTTCTCCTGAAGATGGGAAAGGTTGTCCAGGACAAGGGCGTAACATACCAGCAGATTTTCAGGATACTCAAGGGGCAGATATCACAGAACGACGGGAAGATGCTTGTAGTGATAGACGAGGCATCCGGGATCATGAAATCTGACCCTGAGGGTTTTTACAACCTCATACGGGCAGAGGAGCTGTATTCTGCAAAACTGTCTTGCATACTCATTTCAATAGATGATCCGACGACCTACCTTACGGGAAAGCAGCGAAGGGCCTTTGGAGTCTTCTCATCGATCAGGTTCAGGCCATACTCAGAGGCTGAACTTGAGATGATTGTGGATGACAGGGCTAGAACAAGCCTGCACAGTGGATCGTATACTCAGAGCATAATATCGGAGATAGCGCAGATCGCCTCAAGGTTCGGAAGCGCCAGGGTGGCAATAGAGCTTCTCCAGAAATCGGCTTACCTGGCGCAGTCCAACGGGACAGATGCCATTACACCAGAAGATGTGAGATCCGCCAAGGCACTCATAAACCCGTATGTGACCGAGAGCAAGCTTTCCGATCTCAATACGGATGAGCTGATCGTGCTCATGGCAATATGCCGTAATTTATTTGACAATCCAGAAACGGACATATCCAGCACGTATAGCACTGCCAGGATTATTGCTGAGACCCATGACTATGATGTGCCTGATCTCCAGAAAATTTACAGGGTCACCAGCAAGCTTGAATCCGTTGGAATGATTGACAGCCGCATTTCCGGAAAAGGCGACAGGAAGGGAGTGAGCAAATCGATTTTTGTGAACGATATCCCGGTAAAGGTCCTTTTTGAGAAAATTGACGACATGATCAGTAAGGCAAGATGACCTGCGGATCCTTCGCGCCTGCCACCAAGAAATCAAAACTCTCAAAGGATCGCCTCAGGTATTTCAGGTAGAAATTCCTGTCTATTCCTGTAGATTTTTCAGGCAACTGCAGAATGCCATGCTTCCTGTCACTAACTATGACCTGTACAGATTCGCCCGGCATTATGTCATCACCGGATGAGGAGAAGAATTTCATCGCGGCACGCTGTAGGTTGTTCACCCTGTATTCTTCCATGTGCCTGCTCACCCTTGTCTCAATGGCAAAATCATACAGGCTGAATGTTGCCAGCTCCCGTACGTATCTTCGTTCCAGTGCCTTGAGTTCGCCAGCCATGGACAGTATATCTGCCCTGTTTTTGCAGTTCCTGAATATATCAAGGGCCTCCATCTGGAATTTCCTGGCGAATGCCGGGAAATCGCTCCTTCGGATCTCAAGCCCGCGTACCTTGAAAGTGCCGTTCTTCCTTCTCCCCAGATAGCGCCCTGGCGATCCTATCCCGTTTTTACCCTTAAAGAACGCTATCCAGCTGTACTCTCCGTCTATTACTATGTCTATGCGCGTCTTTTCCCTTATCTCCTTCAGGAGCCCCTCGATGTCACCGTTCCCGCTAAGCCACAGCGAGTCGACTATGCCATGTATGACATGAAAACCATGTTTCTCAGCAAGTTTCATTGCTGTGGAGAATGCCCATCTGCCCATTGCTGTTATTGCTTCATGAACCTCTATCCTTCCGAATTTGGCATTCTTGTACCCTGTGTATCCGAACGACGTCAGAAGCATCCACTTCAATGCCGCATCCCTTTTCTGTATGTCCGGATTTCCTTCCTTCAGCGACTTGTACATCAGGCGCCTCTCCAATAGCTCTCGGAGCGCAGTTGAAAGGAATCCTGCCTTCTCCATGTCGACGCGGTAGTCCGAACCTGGAAGCCTGATCCCTCTGTTGGAATCTATTGTTTCCGGGGAAAGGTTATACCTGACTATTATGCTCGGGTACATTGAAGAGAAATCAATTTCGATGACATCCTCATATATGCCTGGTTCCGGCTGCAGCACAATTCCGCCCTTATCACGGTCAAACAGATCTGTTGCCGGTTTCTCCTTTTCGTGGTCATCCTTGTGTAGGGGGACAAGTATGCCGCTCCTTATGGCGTGTGAAACTTCCAGCGAGGATACTGCAGTTCCAGGCGTTACCCGTGAAGCCTGCACTATTGGCAACGACGACATTCTTGACACCTCATAAAGCCCTGGAAGGCCGCTTTCGGAATATATGAACGAATCGGTGCTTATGCATAACTTTCCCGGCATGCTTATCTCCGGCGATTTGTGCAGTACTCTTCCGTATGATTCATATGAAGAGCCGTTTCCCACTGTATAAGACGGCAGCCTGTATCCCATGTCCGAAATTCTGTTCAGTATTTTCTGGAAAACCTGCCTTGCATTGCTGTAAAGAATGATCAAATTGTTGTTTATGGCGTCAGCTGCGTCTCTGAATGATGACCTGGTTGGCGCCATCTCATTTCCATCTATATTTATGGACGTTATTCCGGAGAAATCAGATCTCCCTCCAATGACCACCGACGGTATTTCCGGATCCGGATCATGCATGGATCCTACCCCAAAAAATGATAGTCCCTTCTCGGCCATGAAACGAAGGTGCTGGCTTATTCCGGCGTTATATACGGAAAGTTTTCTTGACAGCCCTATTACTCCAATTGCCTCAACCACACTGTCTATCTGGGACTGCTTCAGGATTATTTCTATCCCGTGCAACTGCCCGTAAACATTCCTGTGTGTTGTGTAACTGTAGGATATGCCCCTGACAACATCGAGTTCACGGGCCAGCATGTCAAGGTCATATTCAGATCCGGAGGCAAATATCCATGGAAAAAAGCTGTATTTCCGCCTTGTTACCCTTCCATCCTCGTATTCCCACAGCGTTATGATGTCCGTGCCCGTTGCGTTTATAATCTGTCTCAAACCCCTTCATTCCCGTGCCGCTTTTCCATCGTGTCGATCTTCTTGGCGAGTTCAAGCAATATAGATATGAGAAATCCGGAAAAACTGTCAAGCGTTGATGTTGACACTTCCGGAGAATGAATCTGCCCCATGGCAATTATCCTTTCAAAAACCTCAACGTCCTCCCTCCTCATTACGGATTCCATCCTGCGGATCTGGTCCACAAGGCGTTTTGTGTCCTGCCTGGTTGTCAGTGTTGTTCTTCCCACGAATACAGGCCTCCCTCAACTTTACTCTCAATGTTCCGCACAGGCGATGAAAACCGCCTGCCCAGGTACTCCATGAAAGGCCCTGGCTCACCTACAACATAAAAGTATATCATGCAGCCATGGTAATATGATTTTATCTTCAGGATGTCGTATATGCTCTGCAGGATATCTGATTCCCATGACGAAATGACCTCAGACCTGATTCCTATGAAATGGGGGGCGTCATCTGTTTCCATGAGCGTTTTCTGCAGCTGGTATGACGTAAGGATTCTCTCCACCAAAACGGCTCTCGCAACATTCTCCGGAAACTGCCTAAGGAAATCCACCATGATACCGTCTGATACCATGAGGTGCACTTTCTCATTGGATCCGGACCTGTCCATGAAATTGCTGAATTCAGCAAGCCCAATATTGTTGGCAATTACCATCCTTAGGTGTCCCGGCATGATCCGAATCATCAGGTCATAAGTAAAAGCCGTTTTGAGTAAATTAAAAAATGAGCAAATGAGATGTCTCTCGAATGCAGATCGTATTTCCTGAAAACTGTCGCCAGGCATTCCGGTAGAAAAGTGCAGGGCGGCTACTGATAGTTGAGGCTCGTTTTTCCGTTATTCTTTAGCTTGTCGTTGAGTTTCACGGCTGCACGGATTATGCCAAGATGGGTGATGGCCTGTGGGAAGTTCCCGATAAGTTCCTTGGTATCAAAATCCACTTCCTCGGAAAAAAGGCCAAGATGGTTTCCCATTGCCATTATGGTCTCGAATACCTCCTTTGCCTGGCGTGTCCTGTTCATCAGTATGAGGGCCTCAACGTACCAGAAGGAGAGCAGGAGAAAGGCGTTGTCTCTTCCTCTCAGGCCGTCATCTTCAAGGTATCTGCGGAAAAGGAAGCTGTTTCCCATGAGGGTCTTTTCTATCATGTCGATTGTTCCCGTTAACTTCCTGTCATTCGGAGGAAGGAAGCCAAGAAGAGGCATCCTGATAAGCGCAGCATCGGTGTCATTTGATCCGTAATACTGCATGAAGCTGTTCTTTTCCTTGTTGAAGCCGAGCGCTATCACCTCCTTCTTGATGTTGTTCTCTATCTTCTCCCACTGGGAGTAGGGAGCCGATAACTCAAGCATTTTCCCCAGTTCCCTTGCCCTGTGGAAAGCCGTCCACGACATCAATTTGGAGTACACATAGTGCTTCGGCTCTGTTCTGAATTCCCATATGCTGGAGTCCGGCATTTTCCATGTCTCCGTAAGGGTGTCCAGGATGTCTATGACGAAATCCCAGAGATAGGAGTTGATGAGTCCGCCTATCTTGCCCAGATAATATATGGCGTTTATGATCGACCCGTACTGGTCAACCTGGAGCTGCGAGGAGGCCTTATTCCCTATCCTGACTGGTCTGGATGACATGAATCCGTCATAGTCTATCTCAACCTCGTCAATGTTTTCGTCATTGTTTATGGAATAAATTGTCCTGACACGCCCCTCCCTCTGTATCATGTTCATTATATCATAGAGAAATTTTGTAGCTTCCCTCTTGTACCCGATCATGGACAGCGATTCCACGACGTATGCCGTGTCCCGTATCCACGCATACCTGTAGTCCCAGTTTCTCTCGCCGCCGATGCATTCCGGCAGGCTTGCGGTTGGTGCTGCCACCATCAAGCCGGTGGGTTCAAAGAAGAGGCTCTTCAGGGTCAATGCCGACCTGTTCACGCTTCCCCTGAATATCCCGTGGTAGTTGCTCTGGTTGCTCCAGGTCTTCCAGTAATTCTCCGTGTCTTCCAGCCTGTCATAGGACTTGTAGTCGCTGACGCGGTCGAGATGCTTGATCCCGTAGAGAACTATCATCCATTTTGAGGTCCCCCTTTCCATCCTGAATGTACTGGAAACATATGGTCCGGTGCCCTGAAGGAGTGTATCTGTGGCGAGTCCTATGCTGTAGCCGTTTCCCCTGAAAATTACACCGTTCCTGTTCCTGAAGATTTTGGGAGTGATTGATCCGTAGCTGAAGTTCGGCTTGAAACCGACCTCAACGTCTATATCCGCATACGGGGCTTCAATGGACCTGTGAATCTCCGGGAAATTGATTGTCGTATACTCGGATGCCGGAATAAAATCGGTAACCCTGAGGAGTGTCTGCCTGTTCCTCAGAAATTCAGTTATCAGAATGTTGGTGTATTCTTCGTAACTCTGTCTCACGACAAGACCGGTCGTATCTGAAGGCTTAATGGAAAAGAATCCGCCCTTTCCCTTGTCCAGTATGGAATCGAAAACGGGAGGTGAATTGAAGTTTGGAAGGCAGGCCCAGTCAATGGTGCCGTTCATGCTTACCAGCGCGGCCGTCCTGTTGCTTGCAATCATTCCGTGATTTCTTATCCTTGAATATCCGTCTATTTCCACGTCAGCAATGTTTACAGTTTCGCCTAATGCCATGAATACCTTATGGTGGGGGTCATCCATTATCTGATAATAATCCTTGCTGTGTATCTGGGTCGGTAAGCAGGTTGCCCATATTGCAGTAGCCTGATCCGTCGTGCATTCAGGCATTTTCCGGACTGTTTTCACTGCGCTGCAGTTTACCGCCAGGCAGGCGTTCCCTGATAATCAGGGCTGGAACATGGGCAGGGATTGTAGATGTTACTCTGCAATCCTTATGTAACTGTATGGCTTCATCTTTCCAAAGCAGTATTTTATTTCTCCGTGCGCTGCCTTCAGTTCGCCGACAGCATTAATGATGCCCTGCGGTGGTTTCTTCCTGATGACAACGTCGGCTATCAGCGCTGCTATCTCCTTCATTTCTGATTTCCCGAAACCTATCCTCGTGACTTCCTGCGTTCCGATCCTTATTCCGCTTGGGTCCTGCGATTTCTTGTTGTCGTCCCATGGGAGAAGGTTCTTGTTTGCTATGATATGCGCATTTTCCATTGCCTCTGCAGCGAACTTCCCTCCACCATAGTTCCTCACATCCATGACCAGGGTGTGGGATTCTGTGAATCCATTGTTTTCACCAAGAACCTTGAAGCCGGCCGAGCTCAGCTCCTCTGCGAGGGCCTTTGCATTTGATATTATCTGGTCGGCATAGGCTTTCCCGAATTCGAGTTCCTCGGCAAGGGTGACCCCCAGGGCTGCCATGCTGTTGAGATGGTGGTTGCTTATGGTGCCCGGGAAGATTGCCCTCTGCAAGCCCTTCCATGTTTCCTCATCCGTCTTCCCGAGCATGATTCCATGCTGTGGTCCCGGCAGTGTTTTGTGCGTGCTTCCCGTAATTATGTCCGCTCCTTCCCTCAAGGGATCCTGGAATCTACCTCCAGCTATGAGGCCAAGCACATGCGCGCCGTCATACCATACCTTGCATCCGACCTCCCTGAAAGCGTCATTCAACTGCTTTATGGGTGTGGGAAAAAGAAATACGGATTGGCCAAACAGGCATACCTTTGGTTTTTCGGCCTGGATGAACTTGATTGTCTTGTCTACATCTATGTTCATGTTATCCACATCGAACGGGTAGTTGACTACGTTCACGCCACGCAGGCCCATGGCTCCGAACTTTGCAGCACTTATATGTCCGCCCCCGGAAAGAGGCGGGGCAGCAACCTTGTCTCCCGGCTTTGCCAGTGCATAAATAGCTGCGGTGTTGGCGCCCGTCCCGGACACCGGCCTTGGATCGGCCTGATCCGCTCTGAACAGGCGCTTCGCAAGATCTATGGTGAGGTCTTCGACCTGATCCACAAAGAAGTTCCCCTGGTAATAACGATGGTGCGGCAATCCTTCCGCATACCTGAACCCGAAATCCGTCAGCAGCATTTCCATGGCCAGTGGACTCATGATGTTTTCAGACGCTATCAGGGGTATGCTCTCCTCAAAGAATTTATTATGATCCATCGCCAGTTGCCTTATCTTTAAAGCATCATCTATGTTTTTTTCCATTTTATTATATCTCCTGTCAATATATTTAGCTTATCACACACATATGAACACCAGTTCTACCATAACAAGTTAGGCTCCCTTCTTACATATAAGTAAAACATTAACACATATAGGTGCTGGTAGCAATGTCTGATCTTGTCGAGGTCCTCATAATCGATCACCTCACCATAAAGCATGCAGGGGAAATCTTCAATCCTGATCTGGAAATAGGGGATTTCATGAACTTTCACAGTTATCTGAAGGAGTGCCATATGGAGATTGAGGAGAAGATTCTCTTCCCTGCCCTCAAGAAGGGCAGATGGGGAGACGAGAGGTGGTTTTTCACGAAGATAGACCAGCTGATAAGTGATCACAGGCTGATTGATTCTATGGTGCAGAACATAGTAAACTGGTACAGGTCCGGGGAGATGGGGATGGTCATTGAACACCTGCCTCTCTACTTCAATATCCTTGTGGATCACAATAACAGCGAGGAATCGTATATTTTCGGCAGATGGAAAATGATATCCGACGATGAACGATTCTCCGCCATGAATGAGGCCAGGGGAGTGATAAAGAATTTTGGCCTGAAAAGGTACCTTGGCATAACCGGACTCTCTGAAGGCGCTTTCATGTACATGTTTGGCCCTGAGCCAGCAATTGAGAAGCAGGTCGCGTAACCGCACAGTTCCGTTCTCGCTGGCATACATCACGTGGCATTGCATTCCTCGCTTCGTATGATCCTGCTTTTTGCTTAAATACGAGAAAAAAATAAACCATCATGGATGTCACTGATCCAGGATACATTGGAAGGGTAAGGATAAAGAACCGCATAGTTATGGCGCCGATGATATCAAATCTGGCGCAGGCTAGCGGATATACCAGTGAAGAGCACATTGCATATCTTGAAGAGAGGGCAAAGGGCGGAACCGGCCTCATAATCACGGAATACACTTATGTGAACAGCATTAACAGCAGAGGGTCCAGGAACCAGCTCGGAGCCTTTTCCATGAACATGTCACCGAAACTGAAGAGGATCACTGACCGGGTACACATGCATGACGCCCGGATTTTCATGCAGCTGGTACACGCCGGCGGAAAGGCAAACGCACAGATTAATGATGTGCAAAACTTTGCCCCATCAGCGGCCGAATACAACGGACAGGTGGCACGTGAGATGACCGTTGCTGAAATAGATTCCGTCACGGAAGACTTTGTCAGGGCCGCAAAGGTTGCGGAGCGTTCCGGCTTTGATGGAATAGAGATACACGGAGCGCATGGATACCTCGTTGAAGAATTTATATCACCGGCTCTCAACACGAGGAGCGACAATTATGGTGGTACCTTCGAGAAACGGATGCTCTTTCCGCAGAACATCATAGATGCCATAAGGTCTGAGACCGATATCGCAGTTGGAATCAGGCTGAGCCTGCTGGAGTATGACAAAGACGGCTATCCGCCAGAATATGGATTAAGGGTGGCAGAGTCCCTGAAGAACTTGGACTACGTGCACTTCTCAGCTGGGAGGAATGCACCCCCGGGATCATCGGCATCGTTCTATAGCGAACACGTCCATATTGCGAATATGCTTCCCAGGAAGCCCAAGATCACAACAATTGTCGTCGGGTCGATCACAAACAGGAACGACATTGACAGGGTGCTGGAGAAGTCGGATTTCGTATCTGTGGGAAGAGGGCATCTGGCGGACCCGTATTTTGCGAAAAAGGTCATTGAGCAAAGGCTTCCCATGAGGCCCTGCATAAGATGCAACCAGAACTGCAGGGACCTGAACTATGGAGAGGTTAGATGTGCAGTGAACCCGGATCTTGGCTATGAATTGATCACGGGAAGGCATCCTGCAGCCATGAAGGGCGAAGTTACAATAGTTGGTGGGGGAATAAAGGGAATCGAGGCTGCACTTCTGGCTGCAAGAAGCGGGCTGACTGTATCTCTGTATGAAAAGGGAGAAAGAATCGGCGGACAGCTGCTTGAGATTACCGATCCATACAAGAAAAGAGACTTTGAAGCGCTGCTGAGCTATTATGAATCTGCGCTCATAAAGTCCGGAGTAACGGTAAACCTAGATTCCAATTACAGGGAAAATGGGATATACTGTCTGCCAGATGTCAGGTATGACCGGGTGGACTTTCATGACGGAATTTCCATAGACTCCAACGTATACCAGTATCAGGACTACGCACTGGAGTTTGCCGACAGGGGGCATGTGGTAATGAGCCTGAGGAGCCTTCACGGGCTGGACAGGGGCCGGTCAGAGGGTTTCGCTGCACTTGCGAGGAAGAAGGGAATAGAGTTTGTTTCCAACGAGGGTAGGACCTTTGATCTTTCCCTGATCGAGAAAGATCAATATGACATCAGGAAAGCAATAATATCTGGAAGGGAGAAAATAAGGGAATATATTATGCTGGCCGGAAATGAATTCCTCTAATTTTCGAACTTCCTGAGTTTTCTCTCCCTTCTTTCCTTTACCTCTTCCACTTCGGTTTTCTCTTCCTCAGTGAGATCGATATGTTCCTCCGGAGCCTTGGCAACAAACTCTGGAGGGATCTCCTTGACCAGGAATATGTCGCTGGTTGCCCTGTAAACAGGCCTGCCTGAAGAGATTAACTGCACGGTATCAACCTCCAGTACGGCCGGGTTGTCTACATGGAACAACCCTGAAACATAGGCCTGCCTGTACGTCTTGGACAGGTGTATCCAGGTTTTGTCAGAGGGTGTGATACCAGTTTCCTTGATGAAGTCATACTCCTCCTCTGTTGTCTGGTAATAAAGTTTATCTGGCACGCCATCGGTGGGCAGGTCATCCATCTCCACAGGTATTGTGTGTCCATATGTTGCCCGTATCTCATGCTGGCTGTTTATTGCATACCTCTCCTTGACATCCGTCTTTATCATTGCTTCCAGGTGATAGGGAGTTAGCCATGAGAAGTTCTTCTTTTCAGCCCTTATTGCAGGAACCAGGGAGTATACCTTTATCCACCCGTGCTCATTCAGCCTTATTCCGTAATTTTCAGGAAAATGCCTCAGCATTCCGGCGAGGATCCTGCTCAGTCCCTCGATTTCGAGCTCATTCATCAGCCTCTTTCCAACTACTCCACACACAGGGCATTTCTCGCCGCGGTATGGACCATGTTCCTGGCATTTCATAAGATCCTGTTTCATATGGCTCCCCCCTTCATTTTGTTCACCAGTTCTACCGCAATGCTAATCTTGCTTGAATCTGATTCCACCGTATCTGTAACGGCCAGATCATCTGCGATTTCCCTGATCCTGGATTCCGAGTCTCCAATGAACAAACCATGGATGGCGGATACATATATCTTTGCGGCCCCCTTTTCCCTGAGAAGTTTCACTGCCTTGATGATAGTGCCCCCGGTCGATATTATGTCATCAACGATAAGCAAATTCTTTCCCCGTATGTCTATGTCGGGAAGTTTCATTTCCACGCTATTGGAATCGATCCTCCGCTTGTCGATGTAAAAGTGATCAGTATGCATCTTTCCTGCGATTAGTTTTGCCCGGTTGGATCCTCCATCATCCGGGGAGACCACGTAATGTACATGCTTGTCCTCATAATGCGAAGCTATTGAATCGGTTATGCTTACGTTAATGAATGGTTTAGATGAATAAGACAGTGTCTGCTCGTCGTGAATGTCCACAGAAACTATGGTATCGGCAAAGTGATCCATGAGAAATGTCCACACCTTTGAGGACACCGGTTCTCCTTCCTTGTACCGCATATGCTGCCTTGCATACCCGAAATATGGTATGACTGCAGTCAGGGTGTGCGGCTCGCATTCCCTCACTGCATCGAGCAGAAGCATGGTTTCAACTATGTTCTCGTCTCCCCTCGTGGTGCTGACAAGAATCACGTCAGCCCCCCTGAGGTCATTCTTTATTCTAAGGTAAAGCTCTCCGTCCGGAAATCTTCTCCGCTCAATTTCAGCCACATCTGATCCAATACACTGCGAGATTTTCCTGGCCAACTTACCCGACGACGAACCTGCTACCACAATCATAATCCTGACCTCATCAAACTGAACAACTGCAATGTCTCCAGGCTTCGGGTTCACTCATCAGGGGTTCCCCGGCTGCGCCAATGAATCTGGTTTCCACGGCATCATGTACCTGGAATCCATGATCATCCATTCAGCGTTAGTCACGCATTCATGCCCGGAGCATTGTGCTTTCCAGTATCTATCACATCCATCTACCAGCGGACTGGGCAATATTTTCTGTCTTATAATAAGCTTTTTGCTC
>JAMDAM010000047.1 GCA_023484805.1 Thermoplasmatota archaeon
GCTAGCATACATTATGTTTTTATAGAAGTTCAAAATTATTCTCGAGGAATTGATATTTATGATAAATGGATTTTATACAGATTTTGCATATTTTCCAGTCGGCCCAGGGAAAAATTATTCTATACCCGTTACCGGCAAATTCCATGGCAAGGCAGGAGATGAAGGTCTTTTTGTTAATTCACTTGACTCAAGAATGGACTACGACAGCATCTTTGAGGTTGTAAAGGAATCAGTCAGGTATGTCACTGGAAAGGCAAGATCCGGCATCGGATTGGCATTATCCGATCTGCCTTCCACTCTTGGTGCATACTGGCAGGTCGGAGGAAACTACATTGTAATGAATGAAAACCTGGTCAGGGCAATGCTAAAACTTTCCGGATCGGAGCGGGAATTTAACTCATTCATCTATATGATTTTGGCTCACGAATACATCCATTCACTCGGGTACATTGATGAAATGGAGGCAAGGGAGATGACCGCAAAAGTTGCACGTGCTGCTTTCGGAGAGAAACATCATGCCGCTAGGATGAGCGCGGGCGACGTGTGGAACATGTATCCACAGTTAAAGTATGCAGGATCGGGGAATGGCAGTTCCCTGAGGATTGTCAGTAAATTCGACTCTTCAGCAACTTCGTACATAGCATAATTAGCCTCCGCACATTTTAGCGTTCGGATGAGGGAATGGTAACCGGGTATTACAGAATCGAGAGGCACGCAGACTATTATCTCATCAGATTTTTCAGGGCGATGAGAAGATTCAGTTCCGCCCCCTACAATGGCGGAATAGGTGAATCAATTGCATATGCAAACAGGCATGTAGAAAGGAATTACTGTTCCGATCCCAGAGTAGAGATCCCTCAATTCCTTGGCAGCAATAATATCGATGCGAAGGGGATAACAGTCACCCTGACGGCGTGTCCTGTTTGGAATTTTGTGCTGATCGAGGACAAAATAAGGGATAGCTTTCTTACATCTGCAATCACAGCAGGATCGGGAAACGCCCTTAGCATTGGGAGCAAGGGAAGTGAAGGTAACGGAACGGTAAACATATGTGTCCTGACAAACCTCCCTCTGAGTGATTCCGGAACCCTGAACCTTTATCAGACAATAGTCGAGGCAAAGGCACAGGCATTCAACGACATGGGCATCAAGGATAGGAACACCGGAAAAATTTCTCCAGGCACATCAACCGATACTGTTTCCATATTCGTGGCAAGCCATGGGCAGGAAATGGAATTCGGCGGCAGGCTGACAGATATTGGGCACAGGATTTCTCTCACCGTTTATGAGAGTATCGGGTCAGCGCTTCAAAAATGCTCAGATTGACACAAAAACAGGCTACTCCCTGCTGAAGATAAATATGTATTCATGCTTGAAGACGTAGAATCCACCGCTCAGAGCACGATATCTCCAAAGTTGCTCACTGCTCCTCTTCCCCTTTGTCGTGTCAAAGTTTTTGACCACCATGCTCCTTAGCAGAAAACCCCTTTGCATGATCTCGTTCATGCAGTAAAATCCAAGAGGGATATGAACACCTTTTGAATATTTATCGCCTATCACCATTACAAGGTATCTACCCTTCTGCAGCACCCCATGCATTTTCTCCGACAGTTCCCCAATCTTTCCAATGAAGGTTCCGGTATCCTCAATGTTTGAAAGATCATCCGGTGATTCCGAGAACCTGATTATGTCCTGATAAGGTGGGTGCAATATTACAAGCTGGAAGTTTCCAATGTCATTTTCTTTCATTATTGCATGGTAGTCAATTGCGAGGGAATTTCCGGCATAGGATTTTGTGGAAACCTGGAAAGGGTTTTCAGTGGCACCAACAATTTCCGTTGCCCTTGTAACAGTTTCAGGATTAAGATCCACGCCAATTGCGTTCCTGCCCAGCCTACGGGACTCTATGAGGGTAGTTCCGCTTCCCATGAAAGGATCGAGGACCCACTCTCCCCTCTTTGTATACCTTTGCATCATCTGCCTTGGTATCATTGGTATGAAATTCCCCCAGTACCATGCACTGTGTCCGGAGCTCCGGTCTCTCCCCTTTTCTATCCAGAGGCTGTCGGTAATTATGTCATCATATTCCTTCCACCTGGAAAGATCAATGTCATTTACCCTGCCCGTTCTTTTATGGTTCAAGCTTCTATACAGCCGCTTGGCATAGTAAGCGGCCCTCTCGGCAGTCCTGGAAGCAGCCACCTGATTGAGTTCCGCAATTACAACTTCCCTTGATATCAGCCTGCCGGGGGTTACTGGGTGTGATACTGATGAAGGTGTTTTGTAAATCAGAGCGAGAAGATCCATTGCCGACTTTCTCAGGATCAGGATATCGGTCTGGCTGATAATCCCGGGTAGCTTTTCATTCATGATGGAGATAGCTTCTTCCGAAAGTGCCGTCTTTCCATTCTCAGAAACCAGGGAAGGATATTTTTCTCTGCTGTGGTTTACCATTTTGCTGGATAGAAATAATATGTGACATCATATGGCTTTCTATTGGATCTCCAGAATAACCAGTCTTGAATTCAAGACTGAAAATGCAGCATTAAATGGAAAAATGCCAGGTCACTTTATTAAGGTAGAATTATATTTCCACATGGATGTACCAGAACAGGAAAGTGGTTGTCGCAGGTGCAACAGGTTCCATAGGAAATAAGCTGTGCAAGCTGCTGAAGGAATCAGGCTATGAAGTTACCGTCTTTTCCCGGAATCCTGAAAACGCCAGGCTGAAGGTTCCATACGCATCAAGGTACGTGGAATTCAGCTATGAGAAACCGGGGGAATGGGTGAAGGATCTTGATGGAAGCATGGGTGTCATAAACCTGTCGGGTGCTCCTGTTTTCAAAAGATGGACAAAAAAGTATGTCAGGGAAATTATCGACAGCAGGGTTCAGTCGACCAGGGCGCTGGTGGATGGCATCCGCTCTGCAAAGAACAGGCCACGATTTCTCATCAACGCGTCAGCTTCTGGGTATTATGGCTACGAGATATCGGATGATAATGTGGTAACGGAAGCAACGCCTCCCGGAAATGATTTCTGGGGAAAACTAGTGTCAGATTGGGAAGCGGAAGCGAAGAAAGCAGAGGAAATGAAGGTTCGTGTAGTTATGATCAGAACCAGTGTGATCCTGTCAAGAGGGGAGGGGGCACTTGGCAAACTGGAGCCTGTATTCAGGAGAAATTTGGGAGGGTACGTGAAGCCTGGCACTCAGTGGTTCCCCTGGATACACGTGGCGGACGAGATTTCTCTCATAAAATTTGCTATGGAGAATGATTTCGTCAAGGGTCCCGTAAACGCATCTTCGCCAAATATACCGGACATGAAGCAGTTTGCGTCAGAATTGGGCAGGGCAATGAAAAAGCGCGGTAACATGGCCATATCGCCACTCTTGATCAGGATACTCATTGGAAAAGGTTCCTCAGTCATTTCAAGAGGCAGAAAAGTATATCCCAAAGCCGCTCTGGATAACGGTTTCAGGTTCAGGTTCCCTGACCTCGGAACGGCACTGGATGATCTTATAAACAGGTAGGATGGGAATTTCAGTTTCCCAAGTTCCCTGCAAAGAAGAATGTTCATTAAATCCAGTGCGATTTACGGCGGGTAGGTTTTTATGGCAGGAAAAAAGATCGCAGTTGTTGGGGCAGGGAGCATGGGGTCTGCTATTGCTGAAGTTATGGCATTCAACGGATATGAGGTTCTTCTCAAGGATGTCAAGCAAGAACTTGTCGAAAAGGGTAAGTCACGCATCAGGAAGATACTCACGGACCTTGTTTCCTACGAGGGGTCCAGGGCAACGAAGGAAATTTCTCGCATAGAAGCCATGGGACTGCAACTTACGGCAGGGCAGAAGGAAACAATTATGGAGAAACTTAAACCCAGCTACGGACAGGATTTCGTCGATCAGACGATGAAGCGCATCCATGGCACAGAATCTTTCCAGGATTTCGGCGACGCCGACATTGTCATAGAGGCCGCCTTCGAGAACATGTCAGTGAAGAAGGAGATATTCTCTGACATCTCAAATCACTCCCGTGAAGATACAATAATAGCATCCAACACATCCTCACTGAGCATAAGTGCAATGGCCGGCAGCGTTTCCAGGCCGGACCGGGTGGTGATAACCCATTTCTTCAACCCGCCATACACCCTCCCTCTGGTGGAGATAGTTCCTGCCTTGCAGACATCAGAAAACACGCTTGAAACTGTCAAGGAATTCATCGGAACCCTGCGAAACCATCGGACCCAGATGGTGCCCATAAGAGTCAAGGAAGTGCCAGGCTTCTTAGTGAACAGGATGCTCGTCCCGATGATGAACGAGGCTGTGTTCATTCTGGATGAAGGAGTTGCGAAAGCAGAGGACATAGACCTAGCCATGAAGACCGGCGCGGGTCTCCCGATGGGTCCCCTGGAGCTTGCAGACATGGTTGGACTGGATATCACTTACGATGTTGCCAGGGTCCTGTACGAGGAGTATGGCGATCCAAAATACCGGCCATCAAATCTTCTGAAAAGGATGGTATCAGCCGGCATGCTGGGAAGGAAGTCCGGAGCTGGATTCTACAAATATAAGTAAATTGTTAAGGCATCAGCCAGATGAATGAAAATAATCTGGTCATCACTTCAATGGAGTGATGTTCTTTCTCTGGCTGTTAATGAGAACCATTGTTGGTTCAACAACGTACTTTGCCTTAGAAACTCTTGAGATAGAAACAAGGGCAGTTTTCCTGTCATTACCCTTGAAGAGTTTGCTCAGTTCAGCCATCAGGGTCTTGCTTACCGCCAGTTCAACGAATATAGGTGTTCCCAGGTGATACCATGTCGCTATTATAGATGTGTTGTTAGTGCCAAGAATGTCCTCGCGGTCCACTTCAAATTCCAGTCTTTGACCTATTTCTATTTTCAATTCTGGTACCTACCTGACAAATAAAAAGATAGTTATTTAACCTTTTTTCATAGGTATGTGATACATTATCATACCTTTTAAAAACCTATGGTTGCATGGTGAGCGCGCGATTCAGGCTTTCTGGATAAGTTTGACCTCAAGCAACTTCTCCATTTTCCTTGCAATCCTTATGTCGGGCATAAGCTCTCCCCTCTCGATGCTGGACAGCACATTTTTTCTCTCCTGTAGTTTCTTTGCAAGCTCTTCCTGCGTCCACGAGAGTTTTTCCCTTGCCTCCTTGATAATTATGGCATAATCAGGGTCTATATCCATGGCTTCCAGGTCTTCCTTGGGCTTCCTGTAGACGGGCTTAGATCGCAAAGGTGCGCTATATGTTCTCGGCTTCTCCGGCATTGTCACAGGCTTGGGATTCTCGCTATGTTCGGAGGAAAGTGAATTGAAGCTCCTCACGGCATCGACTGGCTTTCCAAATCTGGCACAGTCATCGCACACATTGAGGATCGCCCCATCAACTCTGATCTTTGTGGTTTTCGCAGTCTTCTTTCCGCACATTTCGCATTCAATGCTGGCCATGTGCCTGTATTTCTAAAAGACTAAATATCTTTTACTGCTTTCAATATCCTGAACAAAATTAAGGCCGGAGGTTTTTGAAGCTGTCTACGCTGGATTCCAGGAGGATTTACATAGAGGGGAAAAAGCTGTATACCAAGTCCGACACAGCCAGAAGTGTATACGGAGAGGTTACGAAGAAGATTTCCGGCAGTTATTACCGATACTGGAACCCCAAGAGAAGCAAGCTTTCTGCTGCCTTCATAAAGGGATTGAAATTCTTTCCATTTTCGGAAACAAGCAATGTGCTATACCTTGGGGCATCCACGGGAACAACGGTGAGCCACCTGTCGGATATATGCGTTCTGGGAAAAATCTATGCCGTGGAACTCTCCTATGAGCCTTTCACGAAGTTGCTCTCGCTGGCAGAGAACAGAACGAATATTTATCCGATCCTTGAGGACGCAAACCTTGTTGAGCGATACTCATTCTTCGTGGAGAATGTCGACATCATATACCAGGATATATCCCAGAGAAACCAGATCCAGATATTCAACAATAACGCAGATGTTTTCCGCGAAGCCAGGAAAGCATTGCTCGTAATAAAGATCAGGGCAATCTCGTCCAGGCAGAACGAGGAGGAAATCCTGAATAAGGCAATCTCGGAGATAGATGACTTCAGGGTGATACAGAAAGTGAACCTTGTCCCCTACGACAAGGCTAACTACATGCTCTATCTGGAACGGAAATAGCGTTTGGGAAAAATAAGATACCTTATAATATCGCCGTAATATTTTAGCTCTGAAACATAATAAGAGGTTCTGAATATGTCAAGTAGCTCAAATCCACTCGAACTGGATTTTTTCAAGAAACAATCAATGGAGAGAAAAAAATGCACTTCATGCTCGTCTTTTTTCTGGACGACTGACCCCAAGAGGAAGACATGCGGCGATCCACCATGCGATCAATACGGATTCATCGGGAAGCCACCCACATCGAGAAAGTACAGCCTTGACGAGATGAGGAAGGAATTCCTTGGGTTCTTCAGTGAAACACACACCATTGTCCAACCCTACCCTGTGGTACCAAGATGGAGGGACGACGTGCTTCTGGTCAATGCCTCCATCTATGATTTCCAGCCACAGGTTACGTCAGGAGTGGTATCTCCCCCGGGAAATCCTATCGCCATGTCCCAGCCGTGCATCAGGATGAACGACATTGACCAGGTTGGAGTTACGGGAAGGCATCTTACAAGCTTCGAGATGCTCTGCCACGATTCATTCAACAGGGAGGGCAAGGAAATTTACTGGAAGGATGAGACCGTAAAATACTGCAACTCTTTTCTTACCGGACCCCTGGGTATCAGCCAGGACCTCATAACATACAAGGAGAAACCGTGGTCTGGCGGAGGGAACGCTGGAAACGCGCTCGAAGTATTCGTGCTCGGTCTCGAGGTTGCTACCCTGGTGTTCATGGACATGGCGGAAGACGAGAATGGAAGCTTTGAGGTGGAGGGCAAGAAATACTCGCCCATGCCCCAGAGAATCGTGGATACGGGATATGGTCTTGAAAGGCTTGTATGGCTATCGAGAGGCACTCCAACGGTATACGATTCAATCTTTCCCAATATACTGTCAGGCATAATCCAGAGTTCGGGCATAAAGCGGCCGGACGATGGCATGATCGCACGGATAGTCACCGGGCTTGCTTCGGACGAATCTGCTGTTCCAAGGGATGTGATAAAAAAGGCGGTTGAAGGGCACTCCCTAGGTAATGGCGGAAATGCAGAGGAAACCATGAAGGATATGGAAAAACTCATGGCGGCCTTCATCCTCTCAGACCATAGCAGGACCCTGCTATTCATGTTCAGCGATTACGTCATACCTTCCAACGTCAAGGTCGGGTACCTGGCCCGGCTCCTTATCAGAAGATCCCTGAGATTCATGGGAGAACTCGGACTTCACCTCTCCCTTTCCGACCTGATCAGGTTGCAGATGGAGAACATAGGGGAACTGAAACTCAATTACCCGTCTGTTTTCATCGACGAAGTCATAGCCGAAGAGATGGATAAGTACACAGCTGCGCTAAGGAGAGGCGAGTCGGTGCTGAGAAGGATCATAGAAAAGGAGGGGAAGATCGACGAGAAAAGTCTCCTCGAAATGTATGATTCATACGGCATTTACCCGGAATTTGCTGCCCATATCTACAGGGAGATCACCGGCAGGGACTTAGCGATACCTCATAATTTCCAGGCCCTCGTTGTATCCAGGCACGATGCAAAGAAGAGGAAAGACCAGGTCAGGGAAAAATTCCCTGACGTATTCACAAGGCCACTTTACTATGACGACGTTAGCATGCGTGAGTTCACGGCTTCGGTTATACATTCTGGGAAGAATTATGTTATCCTTGACCAGACGGCGTTCTATCCGGAAGGGGGAGGACAACCCTATGATCTGGGCGTAATTGTTCATGGCGGCAGGGAAATCAGGGTCACCAGGGTGGAAAAACATGGCAGGGCTATTGTTCATTATATAGAGGGAAACATCCCTGAAAAATCAAGGGTGAAAGGCATAATAGACTACGATCGGAGATGGCAGCTCATGGTGCACCACTCCGCAACGCACCTTCTCCTCGGGGTGATGAGAAAGATCATAGGGGATCACGTCTGGCAGAATGGAGTCCAGAAAGAAGTCAATGAATCAAGAATAGATATCACGAACTACAAGAAAATCGACAGGGATCTTGTGCTTAAGATAGAAATGGAGTGCCACAGGATAATCACGGAGAGCAGGAAGATCACAGTAAAGAGCATAGAGTGGAATCATGCAATAGGGAAATATGGATTCAGGCTGTTTCAGGGAGGAGTCCCACTGTCGGACAAGCTCAGGGTCGTTGAAATCGATGGGGTCGATGCAGAAGGTTGCGGTGGAACACATCTATCCCTGACGTCCCAGATCGGGGTCCTGAAGATAAAAAGCATTGAGAATATACAGGAGGGCATACAGCGCGTAACCTTTGTTGCAGGACCTGCGGCGGTTAACCTCTTCAGTACAGTTTACAACGAATCAAATGAAATAAGTTCGGTTATGGGCAAACATGAAGGCAGCCTGCTGGGCAAGGTCAGGGAACTTGTTGAGGAAAACATTGAGATGAGGAAGCAACACGAAAAGAACCTAAAACAGGCAGTCAAGACACTCCTGGAATCTGGAACCGAAGTCGATGTACCGGGATTCAGGATAAGGTTCATCAGGGGTTCACTTGAGGAAGAAGCTGAGAAAGACCTGTCAAGGGCCGCCTATGGAATGGATGCAGATGCGGTTATTGTCATGCTGCTGGGCAGTGGAACAAATAATTTCCTGCTGTTTTCGCGCGGCAAGATCAGCGCTGCAGAGTTAGGGAAAATGCTGGGCCTGGCGGCGAACGGACAACCTGGCGGTGAGAGATTTTTCCGTGCGGAGTCAACCAAGGATATAAATGAAAACTTAATAAGAGAGGTTTTCCATAGTAAGCTTTAACGGGTTACCACCATGGACGAAGAATATGAGAGGATAAAGGAGATCATATCCTCTCTATACGAGTTTTCCGAGACAAAGAACAGGGGAAGTTCTTTCTATTTCAGGATACCTGAACTATCCTCCTACCCAGAGGAAAAGTTCTCTCTTCTGGTGGACAAACTTTCAGACCTGGGTTATGTCGTATTCACATCCGGCCTTCTGGGCGAGGAACTCTTCGTCATAAAGAGGATCTCCAAGCACCAGGGTCGCAGTGCCATAAAGATAACGATGCTTGCCCTTACAGTGGCAAGCCTGTGGTATGCTGGATATTCATACCAGGCCCAGTATACTGGGTCTCTCGACTATGCAAAGAATCTAGCCACGGCGCTGGTGCTGTTTGTCATCCCAATCCTGGCAGTACTTGGATTCAGGGAACTGGCCAGATTTGTTGCATTCGGCAGAAACCGGATGAGATATGAATTGCCGATGTTCATCCCCGATCCTCTTGGAATCGGAACCATGGGTGTAATCAATCTTCCCTCACACCCATTCAAGACAAGAAGGGCACTGCTGGAAGCCGGATCGTTTCCCATAATAGCCGGTTTCATTGGGTCTATTGCGCTGATCCTTGTTGGCAATTTTGTGCTTCCATCCTCCACTGCCTTCACGCCGACGGTCAATTCACCCATAAACACTGTGAGCCTTCCTCTGATATATCCGCTTTTGCTGAACGTTATCTATCCGGTCTCTGCAGTTCCAAACATAATCGCGTATAGCGGCTGGGTTGCGCTGGTAATTAATTCATTCAACGCGGTTTCGGCAGGTTTCCTTGACGGAGGGCTTGTTTCCGTTGGACTCTTTGGTAAATATTCACGCTACATCTCATACGTTTCCATAGTAGCCCTAGTCATTCTTGGAATCACGTATCCTCCTTGGATCATTCTTGCAGTCTTTGTCCTCGTTCTTGGCATCAGGGGACCGGAACCTCTTAACAACGTGTATCGCCCTCTTCCCCTTTCCAGAGCAGTGGCAGTGCTGGCCATCCTTGTGCTCTTCATAGGCATAGTTCCGTTCCCGTTCCATCTCAGCGAAAACCAGATAGCAGCCAGCGTGCAGGACCCTAATTACCTCATTGTGAACGGAACTGCGGTGAACGCAACCTTTGAACTGTCGGTGACCGATACCGGCATATCCTCAATAGTGCCTGCCTTCATAGTCACTCCGTCAATAGGGTACACATTCTACGCTTCATCGGATTCCCCCATATCACCTGGGAGTACAGGCAGGTACAGTGTAACACTGGACACCTGGACCCTGAACACCACAGGGTACCATAATTACACGCTCAGGACATACTATGGCGGTAGCAGTTCAGACTCAAAACTTTCCGTCCTGCTCGTAGATCTGTCTTCTGGACCCTTAACATTGGACCCGAACAACCAAAATCCCATAAACCTGACAGCCGGGAATAACGAAACCGTGAATATTTCCATTTTCAATAGCAGGGATTCCGGTCTGGTCATAAGCGCGTTGATATTCACCGATGCAAATAATTCCTACAACTACAGCTTCCAAAATCTTTCCAACTCCGCCACCGGTTCAGCCATTATCATTAAGTCGAGCACAATCGATGCTGCTGGGACTGTTTCATTTTCTATCACTCCCGTAAGGGTATACGGAGAGATGACCATGATAGCAATGGACCAGAAATACGATGCAGCCGTTGAATACATCTACTTCTCTTAACTTCCTGTTCACTGGGTTTGGTCAAGTACTTATGGCTAAATTGAATTATGCCCAAGTGAAGATAGGGTTTTTCATCAATCCACGTGCGGGTTCCGGGACTTCATTGAATATGAAGGGATCGGACAGAGTTGCCAGCATTGACCTGGCCTCCAGCACGTCATTTAGTGCCGGGAGAAAATTCCTGCAGGGAATCAGAGACCTGGGCGTACACTTCCTTGTTCCAGGCGGCATCATGGGAGTGGATGCCATGGATGAGGCTGGAATAGGGGATTATGAAATTGTCTATTTTCCAAAGAATCCCACAGAAGCGAGCGATACCATCTCATTTGTTAAAGCTATCATGGACATGAAACCACAATTGTTGGTTTTCTGCGGTGGGGATGGAACAGCGAGAGATATTCTTGCTGCAGGCTTCACCAGCATTCCGGTAATAGGAGTTCCAGCCGGGATAAAGATGGAGAGCTCTGTTTTTGCCATAAGCGTCCAGCATGCCATTAATGTCACCAGGGAAGTTATCGGAAAGGGATTAGCAGAGACTGAAAAGGCGGAGATTGTGGACATCCCTGAAGATGAACTGGACACCATTCATCCGCACCCAAGGTTCTACGGGGAGCTGGTCACGCCGGCAAACCAGGGGATGGTATCCTCGCCGAAGCTGGATTTTTACCAGGGTGACACCGAAGGTATAGCTGACTATTTCATAGAAACCATGGACAAGGAGATGTATTATATCATCGGGCCCGGATCAACGTGCAAGTCCATAATTGCAAGGTTGGGCCAGGAAACGAACCTTCTTGGCTTTGATTTAGTGAAAGCTGGAAGCTTAATGGAAACAGACATCGGTGAGCAGAGGATATTTGAGGTCGCGACAACCGGCAAATGCAAACTGGTAATCTCTCCCATTGGAGGGCAGAACTTCCTTCTGGGGCGCGGCAATAAGCAGATTTCAGCACGCGTTGTGCAGGCTCTCGGCTTCGATAACATTATGGTGCTATCTGCTCAGGACAAGCTGACCTATACAAAAAAATTATATATTGATCTCAATACTAAGCAGCCAGTTGACATACCAAAATATATAAGGGTCATCATAGGATACGGCATGTTCAAGATCGTGAAACTAGAAGGCTGAAAAGAAGATGAGAATTGGTTTCTTCACGGAAACATATTATCCAACACCGGATGGAGTATCGCATTACCTTCACGATGTTAAGAAGGAACTTGAGAATCGTGGTCACGAAGTTTTCGTGTTTTCACTTAGCGGTGACAAGAGCGAAGCTAACGTTCTTTTAAGCCCATCGGTGCCTATGTTTGTCTATTCCCAGTACAGGTGGCCGCTGAATCCCATACCATTTTTCCTGTACCAGAAGGTGAAATCAATTCCCCTCGACATCATACACATACATGACCCGTTTTACATGGGATCGGTTGGGTTCAGGGTAGCAAAGCACAAGAAAATTCCGGTCATGGCCACCTTCCACACGGACTTCATAAGGATGAAGGACTCCATTAGAGTTCCATTCAGGGAGCAGCTGTTTGAGCTTTCGTGGAGGTATAATATATACCTTTACAACCGCTGCGACCTCGTCACTGCACCAAGCCCGTCTGCTGTAGAATTTCTCAGGAAGAACAAGGTTTCAAACGTTGTCGAATTGCCCCTGTTCGTACACACTGATAAGTTCAAGCCAGCGGTGAGCAGGGAGAACAAGTTCATTGTGCAGTACATAGGCAGGATAACAAAGGATAAGGGAATATACAACATCCTGGACGTTGCCGACAATTTCCCCCGGAACGACGGTGTAAAATTTGTCATCTCAGGGACAGGTCCCGAGGAAGAATCGGTCAAGAGAATGATCAAAAAGATGGATCTTCAGGGCATTGTTGAAATGACTGGATATCTTGACGAGGCAGGCAAGATGAACGCCCTGGCCAATGCATCTATCTTCCTGCATCCATCGGATACGGACACCTTCGGCATTGCGGTGCTGGAAGCCATGTCGTGCGGTAAACCCGCTGTTGTATCCAACAGATTTCCACTTCTCAATCAAGATTCTTCGATGAACGGCATGATAGGTGTGGATTTTTCCAATCCGTCTGAAGTGGCAAAAAAAATACTGGATCTCAAGCAAAACAGCTCTGAACACAGGGAACTCTGTGGAAAGGCAAGAAAATACGTATCCGGGAACTACAATGCCTCGGATCATGCACTGATGCTCGAAGAGCATTATTCAGAGCTTATAAGCAGGCACAGGTACCGTTTCGCCTAAATGTACTGACATCTCAAACGCATCAATAATTATTATAACGAGTTTTGGCATCATCATCGACATTGGCCGAGGATTCCAGAAAGCACAGATCAATAGAGGACCTTACAAGGTTTGTCAGGGGAGCACCAGGATGGAAATTCTACATAGTTCCGCTCACAGTCATAATGGGAATTGATTATCTTCTCATTCATTCGCTCAGGGACGTACTCATAGGGATATTTCTTTCATTCGTGTTTGTGCTTTTATTTGACTGGGTCTTCAT
>JAMDAM010000044.1 GCA_023484805.1 Thermoplasmatota archaeon
GCTCGAACTTGTCTCCCTTCAGATTCCTTGACTCTGCCATATACCCGTCTGCATTCCTCAGTTCCATCAGCCTTTCAACCATTCTCGGATGGTCAAGGCCGGAAATAGCTTCAGAATATGGCCCATAGATTCTGGAAGTTCTCAGCCGGAGTATCCTGTCTATGTGTTCCCTGCCGAATTTTTCCTCTATATAATTTAGAGCTTCCACAGCTAGTTCTTTGTGTCCTCTTGAAAATGAATCAATTCCCTTCTCTGTAAGCTTGAAAAAGCAGCTTGGCCTCCCCCTTCCGGAATTCCTGTACCTCCTTTCTACAAGCCCGCCCGATTCAAGCTTTACAACCTGTTTTAGTACTGCCACCTTTGAAATTCCCATGGTGTCGGCAAGGCTCTTCAAAGACATCTCTCTGTTTTTCTTTAGAATGACAATCACGTCTTCTGTCAGTGGGCCTTCACTCTGATGGCTCTTTTCGTAGCTCATGAATCATGATGCCAAAAAGAGTTATTAAATTTATGCACTTTTAGTTAATATAATCCATCCCGTAGAAAGCGCCCATTAGTTCCTTCACTGCGCGTCCAGGGTCAGCGCTGGAATACACCCAGGAAATGACACAGATGCCATCTAGATTGAAAGGCCGCAGCATAGCGGCATTTTCAGGGTTAATTCCTCCAATCGCAAAAATAGGAACGTGAACGTATTTCTTTATCTCTTCCAGGACTTTGATATCGTACAAACCAGCATCCTTCTTTGAATTCGTCGCAAAGAAAGGGCCAAAGGATACATAATCTGCCCCCAAGGACTGTGCCTCAACTGCAATTTCTCGGCTACCATAGGTGGAATACCCTATTATCTTGTCTGGCAGCCTCTTCCTTGCATCCGGAAGGGGGATGTCATCTTTCCCGATGTGAAGTCCATCGGCGTTGACTGCAATAGCCAGATCTACGTCATCATCAATTATGAATACCCTGTTATATCTGTAAGCCAGACTGGACAGTTTTTGCGCGACTTCCAGTTTATCCTGGAAACCTGAAGACTTATTCCGGTATTGCAGAATGGAAACCCCTGATACAATGGCCTTTTCTGTTACCTCAAAAAAATTAGAGGTCATGGAATCCGGTGTAACAAGATATATTCCGCCGAGTGTCATTTCAGGTTCCTTGAAGTGGCATTGTCCATGGCCTTCCAGAAATCGTCCTTGCCGGGAGGGCCGATGTCTATTAGTTCACCGTCCACTTCCATCTTTATACCAGCTGATTTCTCCATTATTTTTCCTGCTACTGTGGCCGGGATGTTCCTTGATTTGAGTACCTTTACAAGATCTTCAGCCCTTTTCTCGTTTACAGTCAGTACGAGTGTGCCTTCGCTGATGCTGATCAGAGGATCCATGCCGAACAGATCGCATATTTTCCTGACCTCATCATAGATTGGTATCCTGTCTGAATGGACCAGCAAGCCGTTCCCAGATGCATATGCAATCTCGAATAATGCACCCAGGATTCCGCCCTCTGTGGCATCGTGCATTGAAGTGACTCCCTCCGGACCAATCCCGAAACTGGAGCACGTGATGGAATCCTCAACTGTCGACATGCTGTAAAAAAGGTCCCTTCCCCTCTCAAGTACTTCTTTTCCAAGATTTCCTTCTATATACTCAGGAAAAAGCTGAGAGAATATGGATGCCGCTTCCAGTGCAATAGTCTTGGTAATGACAATGGAGTCTCCAGCACGTGCCATTTCGGTTGTTATGTACCCATCCGGCGGGCCGAACGCAATCATCGTTGCGCCTCCGACCATGGGATAGTTGCTTCCCTGATATCTGGCAGTATGCCCTGTTACTATGGAAACTCCATATTTCTCGGCTTCATGGCTGAATGAGTTCCAGAAAGTGTCGAATTCATTGTCTTTTATCTCAGGGGGAAGGTTAAGGTCAACTGTGAGGTACTGAGGAAGGAGTCCGGATGTGCACAGGTCAGATGCAAGTATGTGGAAGGCAAACCAGGCAGCTTTTTCCCATCCGTAGGAAGGTACAACGTATAGCGGGTCGGTGGTAGCAACCATAACTATTTCATCCGAGATCTTCACCACGCCAACATCCACTCCGTTCCTTGGTGGGACAAGGACAGAAGGTGACTTGGCTCCAAGCCTGCTCAGAATCTTCTGCTCGAAAAATTCCTTTGTCACTTTTCCAAATTTATCATTCATCTATATTCCTCCAGAAATGGTTCAGCGATCCATATCCTTTTCCCATGGGAAACGAGTGCTCTATTGCATTCTGCAAGTAAGTTCTCGAGAGTTCAACAGCCTTCAGCATAGGATTCCCGAGGGCTAGATATGAACATATGGCTGCTGACAATGTGTCTCCAGTGCCGTGGCTGTTCTCGGTGTTTACTCTCTTTCCTGAATAAACATAGGTCCTTCCATCAATGGTCAGGAAATCCTTAACCGTTTCACCTGCAAGGTGCCCTCCCTTTATCAGGACTCCAATGCCATATTCATCGGAAAGCTTCTGCGAGACGCTCATTGCATCTTCGCTGCTGCCTATTGCCTGTCCGGAAATTCTTTCTGCCTCAGGCGCATTCGGCGTGATCAATGCAGCCAGAGGAAAGAGATGAGCTATCATCTCGGAGATAGCATCATCCCGTAGAAGAACAGCCCCAGTCTTGGAGATCATGACCGGATCTATTATTATGCCTGAAACGGCGTATTCTCGTAGCCCCCTAGATACAGCGGAAATCGTTGTGCTGCTGTATAGCATTCCCGTCTTTACGGAATCTGCTCCCATGTCAGAAAGCACTGCATCAATCTGGCTGATAATGAAGTCCGGTGCCACCTCATATATACCGGAAACCTTCACACTGTTCTGTGCCGTCAGCGCAACTATGACAGATGAACCGAACACGGAGAGGGAAGTCATCGTCTTTAGGTCAGCTTGGATTCCAGCACCCCCTCCGGAATCAGACCCGGCAATCGTCAGTGCCCTGGGCACCCTTTTCATGCTTTTGCATGGTAACTCCATTAATATAAGATCGCCAGCTGTTGATAATATATTTTAACGAATTGCGGATTCAATGGCGTGGATCTGGTCTTTAACCTCGGAATGCAGGATTATGCGCGAATACTTGAATTGCAGCATACTCTAGTCAATCTCAGGAACAGCTGTAGTGTCGGAGATGCCCTGATATTTGTAGAGCACCCGGACACATATACGGCAGGCATACACAGGGACAGTGGTGCTATGCTTGATCCGCGCCTGCCAGTTATATTCGTGGAACGTGGGGGTGCATACACCTTTCATGGCCCAGGCCAGGTAATAGTTTACTTTGTTATCAACATGAAGGAACGCCGGATTAATGTCAGGGACCTGATTATTCTTGTTCAAAATACAATTATATCCTTATTGTCTGAATACGGCATTAAAGCCGAGGGAAGGCTTGACAAAGAAACCGGTGTCTGGATCCAGGGAAGGAAAATTTGTTCCATAGGTTTTGCAGTTCGCGGTTTTTCCACGTTTCACGGGATAGCACTCAATGTTTCTACAGACCTGGACAAATTTCACAGCATAATGCCATGTGGTTTTGACGCTTCAATAATGACTAGCGTCAGGAAGGAAACGGGATCGGCAATTGATGCCGAGGAAGTGAGATCAGAACTGGAAAGAAGGCTGGTTGCAGCCCTGAAAATGGAAAAAATTAAAAAATATACAGATGAAAACACATTTCTCAAGGATTTCAATGTGCAATTGTCTGGGACTGTTCCCTGAGGAACTGCTGAAGGTAATAGAATGATCCGGTCCCCTTCCCGCTGACTCCACTCATTTTCCATCCTACGAATGGCTGGGAACCAACCATTGCTCCTGTTGAACCGCCGCTGGTTCTATTGGCATATAGGACCCCGACATCAGCAGTCGCAAAATAGTGCTCTATTTCCGCCAGGTCTTCCGAAAATATTCCGCCGGTAAGCCCGTATTCTGAGGCATTGATTCTCTGTATTGCGTCATCAACACTTTTGACCTTTGCAATAGCAAGTATCGGTAGGAATAGTTCATCCCTGATCACGAAAGAGTCCTGCTTCAGGTTTCCGACAATTGTTGGTTCGACATAATATCCAGCCTCCCCTCTTGTTTTTCCTCCATACAGTATCTCACCTTCCTTGGGTATCTCTGCCATGAGCGTCTTGAATTTTTCATAGGCACCGGCATTGACCACGGGGGTAACAAAGGTATCTTTCTTCCTTGGATCGCCTACCTGCATTTTCTTAACCCGATCCACCAGCATGGGGACGAACTTGTCGTAAATGGCTTCATGGACATACACAAGTGAACAGGCGCTGCACTTCTGTCCAGAATAGCCGAACGCGGCCCTTGCAGTTCCCTCCACTGCCTTTGACAGATCAGCCTTTGCGGAAACTATTATGGCGTCTTTTCCTCCCATTTCCGTGACGACTACCCTCGGGTGCTTCTCAGTTGCTTTCCTGTAAAGCGCCATTCCAACTTCTCTGGAACCGGTGAATACAAACCCAGATACAAGATCGCTTTCGCTAAGTTTCTGCCCTACCACGCTTCCTGAACCAGCCAGGTAAGCAAGCACCTCCTTGGGGACACCAGCCTCATGCAGTATCTTTATCCCTATGTAAGAGGACAGAGGTATGTCGCTGGATGGCTTCAACACGACAGCATTTCCCACCACAAGGGGACCCACGGTCATGCCAATTGTTATTGAGTAGAAGTTGAAAGGTGGGATAACTGCAAAAACGCCGTAAGGCTTCATAATGCTCTGGCTTTCCTCATTTTTGTAACCCTTTCCGGTGAATCTCACAAACCCCTGATTCTCTATAAGGTTGAGCGAATAATACCTCATGAAATCTATTGCCTCATCCACATCCCCCATTGCCTCGTAACGATTCTTTCCATTCTCATATGCAAGCATGGCGGCCAGCAGGAATTTTCGCTCGCTCATTATGTCTGCAGCTTTCAGCAGGATTCTGGATCTTTCAACATATCCCATATCAAACCATTTCCGGTAAGAGGAATGCAGGATTCTGAGAGTTTTGTCCACTGTTTCAGGGGACGACATCTGGAATGTCGCTATCTCCTTCCCGTCTATTGGAGATATATCCTTGATCTTTCCCTTCTCCTTTACCTCCCCTGCTGCAAGGTTAGGGTACTCCTTCGAGAAGTAAGTCTCCGCCTCCTTGAGCGCGTTTTCATATAAGCTGTCAAAATCCTTCTCTTTGCCGGCGTCTCTCATCTTAATAAAGGTGTTCTCATTATCAAACATAGTATTTCTATCCTCCTTGTTCCGGTTGCCCGTATTGCTTCTGGTAATCCTCTTTTTGCTTAAAAATCCGAGCATTGGAAGTCAAGGTTCCCTGCGTGGGAAAAGGCGTGAGCATGTTGATGTAAAAAAAATGAATCATTTCATCTAGACAAGGCTTTCCTGAAATTTTCAAGGGTAAGGGTATTAATTACCTGTTCCTCTCCAAGCCAGCCTCTTCTGGCTATTGCGGTTGCGAATCTGAGGTTTGAAAGGTCAGCGACATTATGCGCATCGCTCCCAAGGGTGAACTTCACTCCTGTGTTGATCGCTCTGCGCACTATATCGGCTGGAAGATCGGATCGGAATGGGTCACCATTTATCTCAAGGCATACGCCTGCGGCGGAGCATTCAGCTATAATTCTGTCCATATCCAGCTTGTAAGGCTCACGTTTTCCAATCAGCCTTCCTGTGGGGTGTGCAATCCCATTTATGAGCCCAGATTGTATTGCCTTTACCACCCTCCCCGTATTCTCGTCACTATCTCCGGTCACGAATTGATGGAGGGAAGCTAGGACAAAGTCCATTTCTGACAGTACAGCCTCTCCAAGATCAAGGCTGCCGTCCTTGAGAATTTCAAGTTCCACCCCTTTGAGTGCTGGGAAGTCAAGTCTTGAGGAGGCATCATCTATCCGCCTGTTCAATTCACGGAAGCCCGCTCCATCCAGGCCATTCGCCACTCTCAGGCTCTTGCTGTGATTTGTGAACACAATGTACTCAAGCCCATTCTGTCTGGCCCGCAGCATCATCTCTTCGACCGTATTTGATCCGTCGCTGTCAACGGTATGGGTGTGAGTGTCTCCCCTGATCTGTTCATAACCTACAATATCAGGGAGTGCGTGGTTAAGGGCAGCTTCGATTTCTCCAGTGTTTTCCCTCAATTCTGGTTCAATATATTCCATTCCAAGGCCCGAATAGATTTCCTCCTCGGTCCGGCCCGCAACCTGCCTCTCCTCACTAAAAAGCCCATACTCGTTTAGCTTCATGCCTGAAGCAATGGCGATGTTACGGAGATGTATGTTATGTTCCTTGCTGCCGGTGAAATACTGGAGCGCTGCTCCGAAGGACCCCTCCTCTATGAGCCTGAGGTCGCAGGTGATCCCTATCTTAAGATTCACGGTTATTTTCGATTCTCCCCTGACAACAGTTCCAGAAACACGATCAGATTCGACCAGTACTTCAGCAGCCTTTGATTTGTCTTTGGCAATAGCAAGTATATCCACATCTCCGATGGTTTCCTTCATTCTCCTGGTGGATCCGGCAACGGTTACCCTGTCAAAAAGACCGCTGTCAACAAGGAAGTCCTTTAGTTCCATGATATCGGGGTAAGCCTCTCCCAGCGGTATCCTTGTTGGTCCAGCCGATAGGCTCATTTCCAGGGACTTTGAGAGATTCATCTCGGTTTTCTCCCCAAATCCGGGCAATTTAGAAATTTTATGCGATTCAATTGCCACACGCAAATCGGAAACATTGGTGATCCCTAAATTCACGTAAAGGGATGCTATTTTCTTTGCGCCGAGGCCCTGTATTTTCCTCAACTGTTTGAAGTCCACTGGGTATTTTTTCTTTAAATTATCGTAGGCCGTAATTCTGCCTTCCTCTATGTACTGCCGTATTTTTTTCTCAATAGCCGCCCCGACGCCATCTATTTTCCTTAATTCGTTCCTGCGACTAATATCCCTGATGTCCTCTCCAAGTCCGGCAATGCTCATCGCGACGCGGCGATAGGCTATGGATTCCCATTTCTGGCCCTCTATCTCCTCCATGTCAGCCAGTTCAGAGAAAACTTCAGCGAGTTCATCATTAAACATGCCTTAACATGGAGAGAGGCAATATTTAGTTTTATGATTATGCAGGAAAAGGGTGTCTACTGCTTGCTGATCTAAATATCACTTTCTTGAAAGCCTGAGGGTATTCATACCCTTGTCAACGACAATGGATTGTCCGTTGATTCCATAGGCCATTTCGCTCAGAAGGAATACTGAGACATAAGCAACCTCAGTGGCATCGAGATCGGTAGTATCGGAGATCTTTCCGAAATTAAACGGAAAGGTTTTCCTGAATCTGTCTTCCCTGGAAACTGCACCGGGGAGCACAGCGTTAACCCTGATATTATACGCTTTGAGCATTTCGGCTGATTTTCTGGTCATCTCTTCAATTGATTTCTTTGCGATGGTATACGCAATGCTTGATCCAGTGAAAATAGCAGGTGAAGCGCCAACATTTACTATGGCTCCGCCCTTCTTCCTCATGGCTTCTGAAAATACCCTGATAACATTGTATTGAGCCCCGACATTGCTGTTGAACATTTCCATGAGATCCGAGGGGGGTGGCAGATCCCTGCCTGTCTCCTCGTATTTTCCAGGTGAGTTGTAAACAACGTCTATACCACCGTAGAATTCTATGATCTTGTCCCTGATTTCCTTCATGGACTCCTCGTCTGTCGCATCTCCCTTGAATATCTTAATTGTAGATGATTCAACAAGGCCAAAACTGCTGCCTGACCTCGACACCATGGCAATCTTTGATCCGAAATTAATCAGGAGCCTCGCTACTGCGTTGCCCTGCCCCGGTCCAACACCAATGACAACTGCAACCTTTCCAGCAAGTGACTCACGTATCACGTCCATATTGTGGTAGAATATGTTTTGTCATATAAACTCTTGTCGTATTCGGCCGTATAATCCGGCAAGAAATTTATAACACGTGTGCATTGGCATTTTATGTTTCCCTTCGCGTCTGTGTATAACGGAACATCCACATCTGGAGGCGCAGACACTTCGCTGTCGCTGATCGTGATCATTGCTCTTATTTTGGTAAGGAGGGTTTATCGTGGGATCAACGGGAGGCGGTTCAGCACCAGGCGAATTTTCGCTATACCCATAGTCTACACCATGCTTCTGTTAGCTTCATTCATCTCGCTGCCTGTAACCTATCTATATGAGGCTTCCTTGTTGCTTCTAATCCTGCCGGGAGTGGTCATTGGGATGAGATTCGGCAATGCAGTAGTGTTTTTCGAGCAGGATAGCCAGACATTCTACAAACGTTCACAGTTTATACTTATCTTCTGGCTGATTTCTCTTATTGTCAGGGAAACCCTTGCGCTTTTATACCCTTCGGTGACCCTGGCAATACTATTTGTCGATGGTCTTCTCTCACTGACCACGGGACTGATTATTGGAGAAAGTATCAGGCTGTATCATGCATATAACGATTATGCGAAGCAGAAGGAAAGTAAGGTCGAACCGACGGGGTCAACTTAGGCTGGACTCAGTCTTTTCCTCTTCCAACGATTTCCAGGTATTTTTCTTCTATGCCAGAGGATTCCTCAACGTCCCTGATCTTAGCTCCCCTGCTCATAAGGTCCCTGATTATCATGTAATTTGGCACTTCCTTTCCTACCCTGAAAATGGCCGTTTTCCCCCCGTCCTCGATAACGGGTTCATTAGCAATGCTGTTCAGCCCATCTGCAGGAACTTCATAAAAGCGAACTCTAAGACTCTTATCAACGCTGTCGACTTCAGAATCGTATACAATTGACCCCTCATCCATTATTATTACGCGATCGCATAGTTCCTTGACTTCAGAAATGAGGTGAGTGCTCAGGATAATTATGCTGTTTCTCTGTTCCCTTATTCTGTTTAACGCATTCCTGATGTCCGACATGCCCTTTGGGTCAAGTCCGAACGTGGGTTCGTCAAGAACGATCACATCAGGGTTGTTAATCAGGGCAACTGCTAATGCTAGCCTCTGCTTCATCCCTCTTGAATATGTGCCGGTCTTCCTGTTAAGGAAGCCTTTTACCTCTGTTATCTCGCTGACCCTGTCTATTTCCGACATGCAGTATTCCTTTGTGCCGCCTTTTATGCGGCATACGAACATCATTGTCTCATAGGCGGTCAGGTAGGTGTAGAACTCTGGTTGTTCTATGATGCTGCCAACTGTTCTGAGGGCGGTAGATGGATCATTGGAGACATTGGTTCCATTGACGAGGATTTCACCGGTTGAGGGTTTGATTATATTCGTGATGAGCTTCATCAATGTTGTCTTGCCCGCACCATTCGGTCCCAGGATTCCTATGCATCCGTTCGTATCCAGCGAAAGGCTGACATTTTTCAGTGCAGTTATATTGCCGTAGTTCTTCGAGACACCCTTTACATCTACCGAGGCCATTATTTCACTTCCTTCCGGTCAAATAGAATCAAGGAGCCCGCTATGGAGATCACTGCATAAATGACCATGACAATGGCGGCAATTCCAATTGGTCCACTGCCAGCACCATTCAGGGATATTGTAGCGCTTCCCGGGACAGTTGTGTTTATGTCTATGAATACTCTTTCAATAATGGAAGCTGCTTCACTCAGAAGGAAAAAGGCATTATAGTTATAGAGAAAGTCGAGTATGATGTAAAGTGCATTGAATATGAGATAATAGAGCAGGAAAACGGTAATGTAGGCATACATGTTCTTGTTGAATATGGAGCTGACGAGGAAGGTGAAGGCAGTTATTGAGATAATGAAGAGGAGAAGCAACAGGTATGAGTAGAGAAAAACAATGCCGGGAAATGAGCCAAAGAGGATCACGTAGCTTATGATTTCAAATATGGTGTATATGCTTACAATAATGTAGGATACTGCCACGGCAGCAGTAAACTTGCCAAACAGTAGCGTTGACCGCTTGATGGGCAAAGGAAATATGTGGTACGCAGTCTTGTTTTCAATCTCGCTGGAAATTGCAGGAGAGCCAAAAAAAACTGCCGAAAAAACCGGGAGATATGAAAGAACAAAAGCCCAGAGATAAAGGACAGCACTTTCCTTGAGGGAAGAACTAAGGGAACTGAATGACACTCCACCAAAAGTTACGTGCAGGTTCCCAATGTATTTTAGTGAAAAGTAAGTCATAAGGCCTGAGATCAGGAGTGAGATAACAAGCATGAGATAAAAGCTTCTTGACCTGTAATAATTCCTGAAATATTGCGAAACAACAATGCCGAATTTACCTGTCTCCTGAACCATAACCTACCACATTTGCACGCTTTAAGAGTCTGTACCCAATGTGGGATTGCTGTATCCCTAATAATCATAACTGTAATGATTAGTGGATATGGAGGCAGCACAGGTGGTGGGTTATCATCAAATTTTCTTGATAATATTCATCGTAACTGTTCCGCCGTCATTCGTGGTTACTGTCCGTTCGGAACTTAGCAATGGACATTTGTTCAGAACAATTCATACTTGTTTACTACGTCTCTCCATTCCTCTGGCTTAATGCTGAACTCTCTGCATATTTCAGGTACCTCTATCCCCTGCCTCAAAAGCTTCCTGATCCTTCTGACATCCCTTCTTTTAAGTTCTGCCATGGCAGTTCATCCTCTGCCTTATCAATGCTAAACAATATCTAATCTTTTCCATGGATGCAAGGTTGCGAATGGATAAATTCAGTCAACAAGGCTGGAAAACTTTCCGGCGTTGGACAGATTTATCTTCCAGTCTGGGAATGCAGTCAGTGTTTCGGAAACGACGGAGAGAAATTTTTGCAGTTCTATCTCGGGTACCACAAAATCCATGGACACTTTTTTTCCATCGTATCCCTGAATTTTTGAGAATGTTGGGATAAACGACTCGGCGGTCTTTTTCCTCACAAATTCAAGGATATCATCCTTCGCCGGGCCCTCATAAAGGTTATCACTGGAGGAAACTTCATTCAGGTTCAAGTTCAAGCCAGATTTTGGAGTGTCAACTGCGTACAGCCCCCTGACCAGGTCATCAGCCGTGAACTTGATCTCTCTTATCCATTTTCCTGAAAGAGGCTGATTCTCTTCCGATTTCTTCGTTTCTGGCGGTTCACCTTCAAGGGAGAAATAGAATAGTGGAATTTTCTGGTCTATCTTCCTGAGCACTGATATTAACCCGCCGCTTTTCCCGATGTATTCAAGTGACACCTTACCGGTTTCCTTGGAAATTGCTGTATACTCTCTCGATACTTTATCCAGGTAATTGCTATGGAATCTCAGTCTTGCATATATGGAACCATTTTCAAGTGTAACTTCATCAAGGATGACGGAAGGTATCTTCAGGAACGGCCTGAGGTACCCAAGTTCAGCAATCGCTGCATCTGACAGATCGACGATCCAGGAGTTTCCCAGGTTCCTTGCTCCAACGGTTTCTAAGAATTTTTTAGTATCAAGATCAAGTGAGTTTTCGCCCTTGAGGAAGAACAGGACACTTATCTTATTGTTATCAACCATCGCAGTACAGGGAATTTTCAGGCAGAATCCGTTGCCATAATCAAGCAGTTCGCTTCCATCCCTTATCGATACCACAAATTGCATGTCCAGCATTTGGTCAACATCCTTGATCAGCATCAAAATTGTATTTGACCAGAGACTAAATGGATTACAGCGTTCAGAACGCTTTTCTTTCGCATCAACGCGGATGCTTGAACGAATAAATAGTCAGGAGTCGTTACCAGCTTTTCTCTGCATGCATTAATTCAATTGGAGAACGTTTCCGGAAACACTCAATCAGTAAGCATGATCACAGACGAAATTTATTCATGTTTGCATTACGGAAATAAAATTTTATATAATTCCCTTATTTTGCAACGTGGAAGGGGACGGCCAGAACGGTTATCATAGAATGCTCACTCGAATAGAGGAGATGAACAGGTATCGGGGGCTTTTGGCTCTCCAGGAAGAAATTTCAAAGATGCATGGAAAGTATCCATTCTCGGTCTATGCTAACATAAAAGGTCGGCTATCAGAAAAACTGAGGGTTTTCGAGGATCCAAATTGCGCGGAGGTTGGCCTCAAGATACTTTTTATGAACGGTTCAAGAATAAATGTAGAAGAAGCAGATTGCATAAATGCCCGGGATCGCGGAATGAAACTTCCAAATTACCTGTATATAAAATACCCGAATGCTGTCGATTTTGAAATCCCCTCCGGGCCAATAAAGGGACAAATAAGTCATGCCGAACCTGCTCCAGAAGGTGGTGAGTCTAAGAAGACCAAGGATTTCTATATCGCAGTAGACGTTTTTAAATCCAGGGTTGAATATATGATAAGACTGGTTGACAGGATGGAAGCGCTTTACGCTGGCATGATCCCGGCCATAGTAGACATATTAAGAGAAATTGGAAAGAATCTGAGGGAGCTTTACAGGCGTTTAGTTGCACTGAGGGCTTAGAGAAGACATCTATTGCGAAATTTAATAATACGGTTATTGTTTTCGCACCCTCAATCACTATGTCCCCTGCATTTTTTAGCAGTTAATAGCTACAGGCCGGAACGCATGGTTCCCACATGTGCTAATTAAATTAACCCCTCTACAGGTTCACCCATTGGCAGACCTAATTGGAAAAACGCTGCGGAAGCCACAGTGGGATCGAGCCCACGACGAAGGTCGATATATTTTTAGTTTATCATTAGCTTAACTTCATTGTGGGTACACAGATAATTATCTTGCAGGGGGAGAGGACATCAGGAAGCGGACAAATGAATATCTTTTTCGAGGTGTTGCGGCCATTTCTGCAAAAAAGAGGATTCTTGTAATCCCCTGGACTTAGGAATCTGAAGATATTGAAATGGAGTACCCGCCTTTGTTCAGGGAATCCTTCTCAGATTGCGGGTTTGAATCAACAAATTTCATGGATAAGGGAGATAATGACTCAGAAGTTTCTGAGAAATTTGGCTCTACAGACGTAATCTACCTACCAGAAGGAGATCCTGGCGTACTGTACAGGGAGTTAAACTCCAGATCCCATAAAAAAGATATTTATAGCCGGATAATAAAATTA
>JAMDAM010000027.1 GCA_023484805.1 Thermoplasmatota archaeon
ACAAATGAAAAATTCAACAATGCGTACAGGAGGGGTCTGGAGTGGGACGACAAGATCCCAATCGGTGTATTTTACGACAACAGGGCAATTCCGAGCTTCGTAAAGAGGATAGCCGAGTACGTGCCAGACTACTTGAAAAATCCTCCTGCGGAACAGATAGTTGCAGGCACTGACGGATATACGAATGTGGATCCGTTCAAGACCTTCGCAGACAGAGTGATATAGAGTCAGAGTACCAGGGAAACGAAATAGATTCCGAAGGCAATCAGTGCTAAAGTGCTGAAACCTTTGGTAATCTCCTTCACCCTGTCTCCAAATTTTATGACTGAGTACCTTATTGCATAGCCGAGAATAAATACCCATAAGGTCGTACCTGCAAAGATAAAAATGAATGGGTAATACCCGAATTTTTCATAAAATCCAAGGCCAGCGGTAAACCACCATATTATCTGGAAGGGGTTCATTATTCCAACTAGCAGGCCAGATGCATAGCCTGAAGATCGCGGTGGCACGGTGGCAGAACTGTCGTGCGATCTGGCTATTATATATGCCATAACGAAGAAAACGGCAGCTCCGGCTAGATATATTAGCTGATCGTACCTTTCCAGCGAAACTGTATAACCGAATGAAAAGACCATGATCAGCAATATAAAATCTGCCGACATTGCCCCAAAGCCAACCGATACGCCCCCCAGTGCTGACCGGGATGCCTTGTCCACAATCATCGCTGTAATCGGGCCGGGCGGAGCTGCGAGAGAGACCCCGAGAATGATTCCGAGTAAGGCAGCCGATACCAGATCCACTGGCGCTAAATTCTATGCGCTATAACAACTTTCCTATCCCTGATTAGTGTGGAAAATAATTTATCTCTTGACATCATTTCAATTCATGGCAGAAAAGGTTTCAATTCAGTGGCATGGGCATGCCTGTTTCACCCTGAACTTCGGCAAAAAAGTTGTTGTTGACCCGTTCATCACCGGCAATCCTGCTGCAAAGATAAGGAAGGAGGATGTGAAAGCGGACCTTGTTGTTGTAACTCACGGGCACTCGGATCATGTTGGGGATTCCGTCTATATAGCCAAGAAAAATGGTGTGCCTCTGGTAACCATGGTCGAACTTGCGTGGATTCTTGAGGAAGAAAATAAGGGCCTCAACACTGTTGGCATTAACTACAGCGGCAGGACCAGGGTCGACGGCATCACCGTCAGCGCAGTGCTTGCCACGCACTCCTCAGGCTATAATGGGAAGTACGCTGGAGGCCCTACTGGAATGATCATAGAGGATGGTGTCTCCGTATATCACGCAGGAGATACTGGAGTCTTCAAGGACATGGAACTTATAGGGGAAATGTACAAGCCGGATGTAGCCCTGCTTCCAATAGGCGGACACTACACCATGGGCCCACACGAGGCGGCGGTGGCGACCGGAATGATAAAAGCACGAAACGTGGTTCCGATGCACTACAACACCTTTGACCTGATAAAACAGGATCCTATGGAATTCAAAAAAGAAGCGGAAAAGAACCAGAACGTAAAAGTGAGCATAATGAAAGTTGAAGAGGAGCTTACCTTTGATAAAACTAGACGATGATGAAGAGTATCTGTTTAATTTCCTGGGAACAAAGAAAGAAGCTTTCGAGAAGGCCATGGAAGAAGCTTCAGTAATTGTTGATTACGTCGACACAAAGATTGGTGGAAAGGAGTACTGGCAGGTCTCCTATGATGAACTCCAGATCATCTATGCATGTGTAAAGCTGAAGCGCCCGAAACTGGTAGCTGAAACGGGAGTCGGCCCTGGAACGACCACGACGGCGATACTAAGTGCGATGCGCGGAACCGATGGAATGCTCATAAGTTTTGATCTCGGCATCAAATATGGAGAGGAGGAAGAGACCCTTCCCGTTGGGTGGGTAATACCCAAGAACCTCAAGTCCGGATGGAAACTCGTTATTGGGGATTCCAGGAAGACTCTGGAAAACGCACTCAAGTCCTACGGAAAGATTAATATTTTCTTCCACGACTCTCAGCATGAATACAATCACGTGATGTTTGAACTGGAAACGGCGAGAAAATATGCTGAAAGCAAGCCGCTCTTCATTGTGGACAATTACGACTGGACCAAGGCGCCAGCAGACTTCGCCCGCGATCATGGCTATAAGCTACTTAACGCGGCCGATGATCTCTGCCTCATATTTCCATAAACTAGTGGTCATCCGGAACTGATTCCCTGAGATCGTCAAGCTTCTGCATGAGGTCTTCCGACCTGGCTTTCTGCTGATCCTTGGGGTCGGTAACAAATCTGTACTGCCTGGTGATCTTGCCTCCACGGAACATGGACAGGTCCTCATCCTCGAGCAGGTATTTCCTTACTGATTCGAGACTGCCCATCACCTGTATAATCCTTGTCCTTCCGTACCTTCCCATGCTCTTGACGGATGATGAAATCAAGCCAAAATCCTCAAGCTCCGAGATAATATCGCTGATTCGTCTTGGAGTGAGAGCCTGAAACCCGAGTTCAGTGCATATGCTCCTGTAATTCTCATACAGTTCACCGGTCACCATCAAGGAAGAGTCAATCTCCTGGGTAACTACCGCTGAAAGTAGAACCAGCTTTGACTGCATGGGAAGAGTGGTTACAGCTTCCTTCAGCACGTCCATTTCGAACTTATCCCTTGCGCTGTACACTTCAGCATCGGTGACCTTCCCCTTCTTCCCGCGGATCGCAACCTCTATTGAAATTCGCAATAGGTCTATGGCTTTCCTCGCATCTCCATGCTCCTGCGCTCCAATTGCGGCACAGAGATTGATGGCAGAGTCCTCGATCGCCCCATCCCTTACTACTCCCTTGATCCTGTAATTGAGTATATCCTTCAACTCCGAAGCATTGTACGGAGTGAAAAGAATACTCTCCTGGTTAAGTCTGCTCTTTACCCTTGCATCAAGAGACTCCTGGAATCCCGTATCGTTGGTTATGCCTATGATCGAAGTTTTTCCACCGTACGTATCATCAGTGGTTTTGAGGATGGAGTATAGTGCATCACCACCGTTCTTCAGCACGAGTTTGTCGATTTCATCAAGGATCACAATAAGGAATCTGTTGAATGAATTGACCCTGCTCATAAGTTCGTTGTAGATTCTGTCCAGGGGTAAACCCAGTTCCGGTATGTTCTCATCTGTCGATCTTGAAAATGAGTTCGCCATTTCAACGAGAATAGAATATGGAGAATCAAAGATCTGACAGTTGACATACACTACTTTAACTTTCGATCCGGCGGCCTCGGAAAGCATTCTTGAAACGTACCTGGTAGCTGAAGTCTTACCGCTTCCTGTTTTTCCATATATGATTATGTTGGAAGGCCGCGTGTCACGCATGATACTGCCCAGTATAGATACGATTTTCTCGATCTGGACCTCCCTGTGCGGAAAATTTTCGGGGATGAACGATCCTCCAAGAGAAGCAAGATCTCCTGTTAGCAATTCGCTCTTCCCTGAAACCTCGAAAAATGGATTGGGCATAATGTACCAGTAAAGAAAGATTAGAAGAGTAAAGTACTATAAACTTTGCTCACACATTATCTGATAATTATTTTATCTCTCTCATTAAAGTCAATTCCCTGCGAAAGAGATCATGGTTGATTTCAATTTATAGTGCCAGCAGGCATGATCAATTTGTAATTTTGGTGGTCTGAAAATCTGTAAGCCTGTCAAAGGGCATAATGCTTGATTTTTCAAGCATTTTTATGTATCCCACAAGGTACATTGACCCTGCAACCAGAACATAGCTTGAGTTTGCTTTAGCATATTCATATGCTTCTGTTGGATCTGCAATGACCTTCACGTTCTTGAACACCTGAGCCGCAACTTTTCCGAGTTGTTCAGCCGGCATTGCGCGGGGGGTATCCTGTGGGGTTGTAATTATCACATCGTCAGAAAGATCATGAATTATCCTGAGATAGGAGAAGAAATCCTTGTCCTCAAGCATGCCTATTATAAGCGTAGGCTTGATTTTGATGAATTTCTTGAAGGACGAGACCAGTGCATGTGCTGCAGGAGGATTATGGGCACAATCGACCATTACCGGTGGATTGTTCCTTATAATCTCCATCCTGGCAGGCCAGCGTGCCTGTGATATGCCACGTTCTATGGCCACCTTGCTAGGAGATATTGATTTTCCATTCTCAATTGCCAGCACTGCTGCAGCTATGTTCCGGACCTGGAATTCCCCGATCATTGAGGTCTTTATCTCATAGGTGTCCTCTGGCGTCTTCAGAACAAAGGACATCCCTGTTTCCCATGTCCTGAGATCAAACACCGATGAGACACCGGATACCCTGATAAGTCTGCTGTCATTCAGATCTGCAACCCTGGAAACTGTTTTCACGACTTCATCTTTGTCATCCAGGAGTATCACTGGGACATTTCTCTTTATTATACCAGCCTTTTCATATGCTATGGAAGTAAGAGAGCACCCAAGTTTGTCGAAGTGATCATAACCGATATTGGCAATTATGCTGACTTCAGGTTCAACTATGTTGGTTGAATCGAGCCTGCCGCCAAGCCCTACCTCTACGGATGCTGTCCTGACATGCCTGTCTGAAAAATACTTGAATGCCATCACGGTTGTCACCTCAAAAAATGTTGGGTTCCTGTCTGTGAGTTTTAAATTTTCTATTTCCGGCATATGCTGTTGAATAAAATGTGATATGTATTCATCCTCGATGAATGAATCGTCTGCCATGATCCTCTCGTTAAACGTTACTAGATGAGGGGAAATGTACATCCCGGTGGGCGTGTGCTGCTGCAGCATATTGTAAATGAAGGATGTGATCGAACCCTTCCCATTGGTTCCAGCAACGTGAAATGCGCTGAAATCCTTTTCTGGGTTCCCAATCATTGAGGAAAACATCTTCGTGACACTGAGGTCAAGCTTGACGCCTTCCCTGTTCAGCGCATACAGATATTCCAGGTTTGGGTTAGGCACGGCACAGGCATAGCTAAACTGTTAAAATAGTTACCTGATAAGGTAGAGAAAGTCAGCACACTGCCTGATGTTTCCTGTTTGGCAACTTTATGGCCTGGACGTAAATCCTTGAGCAAATATTGGATGAATCACTTAGTCGAGCTTCTACGGATTTCCTTCAGAGCTTCCTGATCCCGACAGTAAAGATATGGTGCCAGGTCAAGGGAGGGCGGGGATTTCTCCAGTTTCCTGCTATACACATTCCTCAGGTTCCTGTCAACCTCGTCGCAGTAATCCTTCCACTTCACGCCTAAGCTCTCAACGTACTTCTTTTCTATGCCAGTTGCCACCTCGTGTGCGTATGGATATTCGTAAGCCTCGTCCGAAAGCCATTTTTCAGGTAGTTCATGGTGAAGGCCTATGCTTTCCCTCGCGTCAACCTCCTTACCGTCAATCTTCATTATCTGAGGGAAATGTTCGTCCAGGTATACGGTCTTGCCATCCAGTGAGTACCCGCCTGTGTACTTTATATCAAAACTGGTGCTGACCCTTATGCCTTTTCCATCTTTCTTCTCCAGCACTCTGCCAATCTGTTTCCTGTTAAGGAACACTTTGTTATCCTCTACATCCAGTAATGTCCCTTTATCAACATCCGTTTCAGCAGCTATCTTCACAAACTCCGGATCAATAAAATTTATTGCTATTATCCTGTATTCGCGATGTTCCCCTTTTGGATCTTTCTCATGCTCTATAACTTCAAACGAGCCCATGAATATCCAAGTCATTATCGCTAAAAAGGATTTGCAATTGCTTATTACCAGCCATGATCAATTAAGCGGGAATTTTCCTGAAAAGCATATATAACGTTATAACCTTAACCAATGCAATGAAAACGGAATTGCTCTACCAGGCCGATCCATTCAGGAAAGAGTGTGACGGAAAAGTTGTTTTTGTGGAATTCACCGATCTTATTGTAGATTCAACAGTTCTTTATCCCACCGGGGACGGCCAGCCAAATGACAAGGGGTCGGTTTCGATTGACGGGAAGGATTACGAGATTGTGGATACCTGGCAGGATGGCACCTGGGTGCACCTGATTTCTCTGGATACATACCCGCAGAATATCGTCGGAAAGATAGTCCACCAGAAAGTAAACTGGGATGTCAGGTATATTCACATGCGGTTCAGGACTGCACTCTACATCATTGGTGGTTTAGCTTACAAGCAGATGGGCGCAACTGTGAGGATAAACGAGACTTATGATGATCAGGCTTGGATTGACCTTAACTTTGACGGGGAATTCACAGATGAACAGCTAAGGAAACTTGAAAGCGATGCCAACGCCATCGTTCAGGGAAATTACGAGGTCAAGTACTCATACGTAACGAGGGAACAGTTCACCTCTGACCCAGAGATGGTAAAGATTAATAAGGGGAAGATACCCGACTATGATAAAATAAGGATGGTCAAGATAGATGATCTTCCCATACAGCATGACATAGGAACACAGGTTGCTAAGACGGGAGAAGTTGGCAAGATTGTGTTCAAGCCAACACTGGTCAAGGGGAAACTCAGCAAGAGGGTAACCATAACTCTTGAATGATTTGGCAACAAATATATCCAACGAGATACTAAACCCTCATTGGCAGAAGGAAGAGACGTACCTTCATTGGTTACCGTTTATTTCGGGGTTGCAGCCGTTCTGGCTGCCGTACTTATCTTCTTTGTATTGACCCCGGACATTTTCAGCCAGATACAAACAATATTGACCCAACAGAGTTCGACCTACATTATTTTTAATGCATCACTTGGTGTTTCCTCTATCTACCTATTGCTCACCCTGACTGCTCTTGCGGTTCTGGCATCCCTGTACATTTTGGTTGTCAAGCCCATTGGAGGAAGGAAGTCTAAGGAAAACGGGGAAACTGAGTTTTTCAAGTATTTTTCCGTCTTCATACTTCTCGAGTTTTTTATTTCCATTATTTCCGGGTTTATACCCGGCTATTCCATACCATCAATATACAGCATGCCGCTTGGCGTGCAGGCCTTCGTACTCGGAGTCTCGTCCCTTACTGATCTTGCCGTCCTGCAATTTGTGCCTCTATTCATTATGATATTTGCCTATTTTGCCTTGACCGGAAAACTGTCATTGACAAATCTTCTGCATCCTTACAAAACGATGAGAAGAGATGTGATCGTTCCTGCCATAATTGCTTCGGTCATCACAGCTGCTCTGTTTTCTCAGACACTAAGTGGCGCATTCTTTGACCTTCTGACCTTTTTTGTACTGGATTATATTTACCTTAGATTCGGCATTCTGCACTCATTCGCCGCCGGTTTCACTGTGTCCATGCTCGGGATACTTACCGCTTATGCCCCCTCACCTGTGTTGGCCTTAGTTGTACTCGTCTTTCTCACTATGTGGTCATTCCTGGGTATTTATAACCTGACAAGACTTGCTCCTGCGGCTGGCACATCAATGAGGGAGTCTAAATTGGAGTTACAGACAGAAAGTTCGAGGAAACTCACTGAGTCTCTGATACAGAACAGCGACGTGCTGTGGATAAGGAGTTCATGCCCGAACTGCGGATCGGCTAACTTTTACATCAGAGAAGGAATGAGGCTCGAGTGCATGAATTGCCATCACATCATTGATAAAGATGCCGTGGGACCCGCAAACATAATAATTGAACAGAGGAGACCGGCCAGAATCTAACAGAAATAGCTGCCGCTCCTTCATATTGGCAGGAGTTTAACAGGAGCCGAGAATCTCAGGTAAGCTAGATAAACTGCATATGCGACTGGAACCGTGAATGCAGTTATTACTGCAATCTTGCCGAAGGCCTGGAATGCGGAACCGAGTGCGAGAGACCCCAATATGAAACCAAGGGCAAAGAAACCTTCGTATGTGAGGACACCTTTTTTTGCGGATGATCTTTCAGAAATGTAGGCAAGTATTTTCGAGAATGCTATGGAGCTTCCAATGCCGGTACCCACCAGTATTGTCATTATTGGGAGAAGGTTCCCTGTGAATCCCACAAAAAGCGGAAGTGCAAGCAGAAGGCAAGATATCGAAGATGTGGTATATATACTCCTTTTCCCTGTGAAATTCATCAGCACAAACCCCGCCGCAGAAGAGACGCCCAGGATAGTGACCGCAAGGCCTATCAGGACGTAACTTACGCCCTGTACCCTCAATATGGGGACCAGGACGTAGGAGACAAAGCCAGCTGCAATTCCATTGAAAATCATCGGGACGATAAACCTGAGGTCAAAGCCATTACCTGTGGTTTCCTTGATGTTGGCTTTATATTTCGGCCGGAAAAATGATCCTGCTGCCAAGAATATGAATGATGTGAAGAACAGAACCCTGAAACCAAGTGACTGGATGATAATCCCCGCTGCCAAAGGCATTATGGCACTTGGAACACCCCATGCTGTGGAATACTTCTCGGCTTCAAGATTCTCGCCTCCGGATCCAAGGAGCATCTCCATTGAAACCCAGTAAAATGCCTCCATCAGGTCCGTGATTGCTATCAGTATTACAATGAATCCCTTCGACTGAAATATGAAGATGATGGCCAGTATGGACATCAGGAAGGGTATGATGACTATCTGCATGTTCATCATCCTGTCGCTCGAGTACATATCGATCAGTGCTGCAATGACAAAGGGATAGGCAACAAGGAAGCCCAGGAACCCCGTCATGGTGTAGTCAAAATCATAATGAATAGCGAGGAGAGGAAATGAAAAGCTGAGGCTGAACCATCCCAGCGCAAATAGAGCGCTGGAAAACACCATTTTTCTTGTATTCAGTTTCACGCGGGGCGTATCATAACGACAAATTTAATGATTTATTGGATTTTGTCGATCTTTACGCCATCATCGTCGAAGAATGCCAGTATATCCCCGTCGTTCAGACCGAGTCTCTTTGCGATTTTCCTCGGGATAGTGATCCTGTACGATGTCCCTCTGGCGGAGACGTGTGTTACGTCAATTATTGGTTTTCTGTCCATGACGGTATAAGTGAAAATATTATATTAAATATTATTGATACACTTGATGCCATTTATGCCACAATTTCACAACTCAAACCGCAAGGAAGCTCTAACACTTCAGTAAGAGAAGTAGCTGACAGTGGGGCTTCCCTTAATTGGGTGTTTTTTGTCGGCGTCAAGAAATGCGTCGCGCTAATCTATATATTGGTAACAATCTTGACAGTCTCGAGAAGAGCAACAATTATGAACACTGTACCAAGGAAATAATAGATGGTTTTATCCCTCATTCCAAGGGCCCTTTTTGCAAAATACAGTCCTGAAACCAGTGATACCAGGCCTATGATCACACCTCCAACTATATCAACACTGTTGAGTATGAAATAACCGGCAGTGCCACTTAATGCCGAAACAAACATGGACAGTGTTGCTGTTCCAACCATGGTCTTGGCATCCAATGAATAAAGGAGCATCATGACCGCGATGAACATTATGCCACCGCTTGTTCCAAGTGTGCCGGTCATAATGCCTATTGGTAAACTGATTAAAAACCCAAGGGAATCCGGGTGTGAAATATCATGATGCCTGATCTTCAGGCCTTTTTTTGCCCTCTGAAACGACTGCCTTGCCATTATCAGCGCAACTACCGTGAAGATTATCTCAAGCGGTGTATCGCTTATGAAGATTGCAACATGCGCACCGATTTGTGCCCCTATTAGTGCTCCTCCTCCAAGAATTAGTCCTATTCGCCACTCTATCTTTTTTCCTCTCGTATAAACATACACTACCGAAACTGTTGTGATAACATCGATAAACAGGCTTGTGCCCACGGCTATATGGAAAGAATATCCGAGGAATGTCATGGACGGAACGACGATTATTACCCCACTCGATCCCGTTATTCCAGTAAGGATACCGGTTATTATTCCTATAAGGGTAAAAATCCCAATGCTTTCTATCATCTTATTCACCTTCTCCCGGATGCCATCATGACTGAATCTGGTCTTATCCTCAACCTCAACATACTTATTATCCCTATAAGCGGCCCAATACTCAGGAACGAGAATGCAAATTTCCACCCAACGATGGGCACTATGTACCCCATAAGGTCAATCGACCCAACGGTCAGGAGGAATCCGACAGCCATCTGGAAGGTAAGTGCGCTTCCGACATATTCTCTGGAAGCAAGCTCCGTAACGGCCGTGGAAAACTGTGCAGAATCCGATATCACAGTTATTCCCCATATAAATGCAATTGCGAAGGTAATGGCCGGGACATCGCCAAATGTAAATCCTATGATCACCGAGCATAATCCACTGATGAGCATTGATCCTGCTGTCTCAGCGGTTCTTCCGATTTTATCGGCAATACGGCCTCCCACAATGGCGCCTATTATTCCTGCAACTCCTATGGAAGCAAATGCTGCAATCGTCGAATATGTCAATAGGGACTGATTTGTGAAATAGTTAACCCAGCTGAGATAGAGGAAAGTCGGTATCCATGTCCACATTGCGTAAAGTTCCCACATGTGACCAAAATACCCGACGTTATCGTACATCAATGACCTGTTTTTTATGACATTTGAAATGTTTTTCCACGTAAACTTGGATGAGCGGAAGCTCGCCGGCGGATCATGAAATGTTGCGACTGAAATCAAGGCTGAGATAAGGGCCAAACCAGAGCTTATTAAGATCAGCCTTTCCCAAGTTCCTCCAACGGAGAGGCCGACAACAAGCTCCGGAAGAGCCGATCCGAGTGTCAGCCCGCCTATGAGTATGCCTATGGCTAACCCCCTCCCTTTTGGGAACCATGAAGATATGAACTGGACGGCGACAGGATATATTCCTGCAAGGAACAATCCTGTGAGAAACCGAAGTATAAATCCAATAATAACTATATGTACTTCAAATACGAAAAGCAAATTAAAAATCGAAGCCAGAACCGCAGATGCCGGAAATAATAACCTGGGGTTTATCCTGTCCTGTATGCCGAAGATTGCACTTACCATTGCACCGACAACGAATCCTATCTGAACGGATCCAGTAATCCAGGGTACCTGATATGGGGCAAGTTTCATAACAGCAGCAAGTGTGCTTGACACTGCCGAAGCACTGAACCATAGGCTCATTGCAAGAACTTCCGCAAGAGTTACCCAGATGAGTACTCTTGCCCGCTTCGCGTCATGCGTTTTCATTCTGGCTCAGTCTCGATATTGGGTTGAATACGGGTGAAAGTGATCGGTTAGAATTGGCTTCAACAATCTTTCTTTGTAGAAATTTACGTGGTTGGCGAAGAGGCCTGATTGAAAAACACATCGATTTTGTCCCAAACGAATCACATGTCTCAGGAGTGTAATATTAACGAATTAATAAACAGGATAGAGCGGAATGCTGAACTTAGTTTAACAAGTTGAATTAACTGCATGTGAATGAGGACCCTCTCGGGACCGAACTCATTGTCACGATTTCAGGTAACAATTGTATTCGATCCATCTGAACAACGGAATGAGATTTTCTCTAAGTTCCTTCCCACTCTCGGTCAGTGAGTATTTAACGGAAACGGGGGACGAATCCACAACCATTCTTCTGGTAATGCCGGCATTACCCATCTCCTTAAGTCTCACGGACAGGAGATTTGATCGTGGACAACCTACGGACTTCTTTATGTCATTGAAACTCATCGCATTGTTATTTCCAAGAACTCCAATGATCAGCAATGAATATTTCTTGCCGAGAATCCTGAGTACACCCTTAGACCTTGTTATACTGATGCCTTCACCGTCATGCATTATGATAACATCGTTCCGGCTCGGCGTATGAATTTCTCCCACATGACCTTATGATGAAATCTTTCATAAGGTTAAGCAATCGGATTAACTGGCACTCGTTTCACGGCGATTGATCCCGCTTTGAAGCTTCGCATGCCCCCGTTTCCAGTGTCAGACCGTATCATCTCTTGACGCCTGTCATCAAAGCTGCACTCCTTGATGAAAGCTTAAACAGAACGCTGATAAACTTCATGGAAAATTTTTGTAGGGGCGTTTGCCCCCAAAAAAAATAACCCGCGCATTCAGAAATCTGGCGTGAGTGAAATCAATTGATAAACAACGGGGCTCCCAATGCCGGTGACCTCATCATACCCAGGGCCAGCATAATAATATCCGTTATATCCCACGGTAATGTCATGGAATGCCGTGGAATAGTCGAGACTGCTATATATTTTATACAGAACCTGATGAACGTTTACTCCGTTAATGCTGCCGTATCCATCTATGTTCTGTATGTCAGCAAAGATTGCAGACCATTGCGGGGCTGAGGCACTGGTACCGCCAACCTGAATCCAGCCCGATAACCCTTCATAATTGGTGGTATCGTAAATCCATACTCCCGTGTTGGGGTTTGCATCATAGGATACATCCGGGGTGGCACGGCCAGAAGCATTTATTCCTGCACTTGACTGGTATGAGGGTTCCGTGAAGTAATTGCTTATTCCGCCACCTGAACTGTTCCACGCATATTCCGAACCGTATGAAGCGCCTGTGGATGTCGGATTGTTCAGTATGATTGAGGTACCCCCTGCAGAAACGACAGATGGATCAGTGGAGGGATAATTGACGGTAATGGTGCTGGTGCCATCACTAGCACCGCTATCTCCAGAAGCAGCGACGGGAATCACCCCATGGGATGCCACGTATGAGAATATTGATGAATACTGCGAGAGTTCCGCTGAAGTGAGATCGCTCTGGGCTTCTCCCCATGACATTGATATGACATTGGCATGAGTTACATTATAAGCGTAATTGACGGCGTCATTTATCAGATAGGTGTTGGAGGCGCTCGGAGTCTCAATCAGCACTATCTTCGCAGCTGGTGCCATTGCATGCGACCATTCGACATCCAGTGATGTTTCAAGAGCCCATCCTGAATTCCTTGAGACCTTTCCAAAGGGGTGAACAATCTGCAGATTTATGGCAGGTAGGTTGAAGGCGCTGTCAAAGGTGTTCACGTCACTGGAAATACTCGGACTACCGTATGCATCAATGATGGCAATTGTTTCTCCACT
>JAMDAM010000011.1 GCA_023484805.1 Thermoplasmatota archaeon
TACTGGCCTATTCCACTATCAGTCAGCTGGGTTACATGCTTGCTGCCATAGGGTTGTCCGGGATAATAGGTTCCATCGGGGTATCACTTGGGATGTATCATCTCATAGTGCACGCCATGTTCAAGGCTCTTCTCTTCATGTCTGCAGGCGCCATAATGATAGCGCTCATGGATCTCAGGAACGTCAAGGAGATGGGAGGTCTGTGGCGCAAGATGCCCGTAACTGTTTCATTAATGTTCATAGGAGCTATCACGCTCGCTGCCCTGCCGCCCACTGCAGCGTTCTTCTCAAAGGATGCAATCATAGCCGGGGCATGGGAATACTTCTCCCTGTCCAACGGCAGCATCATATACCTGCTTCCCTGGATATTCCTGACAATAGGCGCTTTTCTCACTGCTATCTACACATTCAGGATGTTCTTCCTGGTGGCTCTTGGAAAGCCGAGGTCGCATCTGGCTGAGCACGCAAAGGATGCTCCATTGATTGCTCTGATCCCTCTTTTCTTTCTTGCCGCGTTATCCCTGGTACTCGGCCTGTTTCAGGGAGGATTCTACAACTTCATCTATCAGGTATACAGTGGAATAGACCCGAGCAGTGTCATCACGTACAGTGCACCGGGAATCATGCAGTACATTCCTCTGATACTTGCGCTTTTCGGCATTCTGATAACTTACGTTATCTATGGAACGGAGAGGTGGAAACACATGGATGCATCGAAAAGCTGGTTCTACAGGGTTGCAAAGGAGAAGTTTTACCTTGATTACCTCTTCACAAGACTCATAGCAGAACGCACCATCATTCCCGTCTCAGGTTCCATAGCAGATGTCGAGTATTCATACAACGCTGGAATAGAAAAGTTCGGGAGCAAGTCGCTTAGCTTCGGGAGCTTCCTGAGAAAAATGCAGACTGGACTTGTTGAGAACTACTTCCTTGTGATAGTCCTGGGAATGACGCTCGTATTCATTGTTCTCATAATAGGGGGCGCTTTCTGATGTTCATGCTTGCAATTTTCATCGTGCTGATCCTCCTATCATTCGCCACTTTTTTCATGGGCACACGGGCCGGAGTTTTTGCAAAGAGTTCGGCAGCCCTTGTACTCATACTAACGGTGGTTTACGCGTTTCTCAACTTTTCCGGGGCTGGGGCGGGCGGCTTCACGTCAGAAAGCACATACGCATTTGCATCTGGAATTGGAATTTATTTCTCGATAGGCGTCGATGGACTTACTGTCTCACTTCTTATTCTCTCAACGGTAATATCGCTGATTGCCCTGCTCATAGCAAACAGGAAGGAATACACCGCATCTTTCTACGGCCTCATGCTGCTGACTGAAACCGGGCTGTTCGGCATTCTCCTTTCCAGGGATTTCCTGTTCTTCTACATATTCTGGGAAATAGTACTGGTGCCAATGTACTTTATAATCGGGAGATTTGGTGGTGAGAGGAAGGATACGGTTTCCCTGAAGTTCTTTGTATATACTCACATAGGGTCGGTGTTCATCCTCCTATCCATACTTACATTGTTCAGCTATTACTACAGCTATTCCGGTGTATTCACCCTGCAGATGGGCACACTTCTAAATTCAGCTTTCATAAACAATTCCGGTTATCTACCTCTATTCTGGAAAGACTTCATGCTTTTTGGCTTCCTTTTGGGATTTCTTGTCAAGCTGCCATCATTTCCTCTCCATTCATGGCTGCCGGATTCATACACAACAGCTCCCTACCCAGCCACTGTCATGCTTGCCGGTGGTCTCTCCCTCATGGGTGGATATGGTCTCTTCGGGATACTCCTGCCAATATATTCCACAATTAACGGCGCCGTGCTGTGGGTCCTGATTGCCCTGGGAATTATCAGCCTGCTTTACTTTGCCTTCACCGCGATGTTCCAGATGAACATGAAGAGGATGATGGCATATGCGAGTGCGTCCGCCATGGGTTTCGTGACCATCTCATTTGCTGCGGGCATACTTGACAGCACTCCTTCAATAAGGAGCATTGAGCTATCCGGCGGCATCTTCCAGATCGTGGCGCACGGGATAATAATGGCTCTCATCTTCTCAGTCCTGTATTTCATTACCGAAAATACGGGCAAGGAAAACATCTACCAGATGGGAGGAGTGCACAGGGAAATGCCGTGGCTCTCCTCATTCCTTCTTGCCGGTTTCCTGGCATCACTGGGATTGCCAGGGCTCGCGGGCTTCATAGGCGAATTTTCCATTGTGGTTGGGATGTTCCAGACAGTTGGGTGGCTGATATTCTTTGTTATACTTGCAATGATAGTAACGGCTTCATACCATATCTGGACTGCCCAGCGATCCCTTTATGGTGCTTACAATGAGAACCTGGGAAAAATCAAGGATGCTTCTCGGAGTGAAATTGCCATACTTGCATCTGTAACCCTGGTCATCTTTGTTCTGGGGGTCTATCCAAACCTTATATTTGGAATAATTAGCGCTTACGTTGGAGGAATTATATGAACATATTTTCAAGCATCACATATACGCTGCATGCGGCATCACAGGCATCGCTCTACTATTATCCGCTGATTTTCCTTGGCATCGCCGCATTTGTCATGCTGGCGCTCGGCATAAGGAACATAGACAGGAAAGTTTTCGCGGGAATTACATTCACAGCAGTCCTGATCTCTATGATAATGATCCTTCTGGATCCATATGATGAGGTTGTTGTCGGGAATAATGCTCTACTTTTCAATAGATTCACGATGTTCTTTGCAGTCATACTCATAATTTCGGTGCTTTACATAATTTTCCCTGCAATCAGGGGTCTGAAGTCCAAGCCTGAGATCTTCTATGCAACACTTCTGTTTGTGCTTATAGGTATGCTTGTATCAGCTTTCAGTTATAACCTGATAATAATATTCGTAGCATTTGAGGCAGTGAGTCTGGGGACATACGTGCTTGCAGGGTATGGCAAGCAGAAGAGACATCTGGAGGCATCTGCCAAGTATTTCTTCACAGGAACCATTGGAACTGCGTTCACGGTATTCGGGCTCTCATTTTTCTACACTGCTACCGGGACATTCAGCCTGACCAGCGAAGTCATATCATCTTCCCCGGCCATGCTCATTGCCCTGATCTTCCTTCTCATCGGTTTTGGATTCAAGCTGGCGATCTTCCCCATGCACCAGTGGGCAATTGATGCTTACGACGGTACCGAGAACAGTGTATCCGCATTCCTGTCAACCGGTACCAAGATCCTTGCATTCATGATTCTGATCAAGATATTCCTTGTTGGATTTGCAGGCGATTATCATGACATCTTCCTCCTCTTTGTCATTCTTTCAGTATTCTCCATGACGTACGCCAACCTGGCAGCACTCTCACAGAATAATCTAAAGCGTCTCCTTGCTTACTCAAGCGTCGCCCAGGCAGGCTATCTTATTCTTGTCATAGCGCTTGTAGGCTACACGGGCATAGGAAACGTTGCCTACGTAGCAATTGCAGCCGGGATGTTCTATTCCCTAGTTTACATTTTCATGAAGGGAGGTTCGTTCCTCGCCATGAACCTGGTTAACAGGGAAAGCGTGTCTGTTAGCGACGTAGCCGGACTTGCAAGGAAGTCTCCTGTTACGGCACTGAGCTTCGCAATACTCCTGATGGGGCTTGCCGGCATACCATTCACGGGCGGGTTCACGGCAAAGTATTATCTTTTTCTCTCACTGATAGAGGGTAACCTCTGGTGGCTTGCGGTAATAGCGATACTCAACAGCGCGATTTCGGTATTCTATTATTTCAGGGTGATAATGTTCATGTTCTGGAAGGAGCCTATTAATGAGGATCATTTCAACCTGACTGCATACTCAAAGGCTCCAGTCATAGCGTCTGCCGTAATAATGGTCGCTCTGTTCTTCTTCTTTTACCTGCTTCCGACACTGAATAACATCGCTCCGGGGCTCTTTGCAACAATGGGGGGGATATGAGGTGAATGGCGAAACTGACTATGGAATAATAATGAGTGCTCTGGCCATGGGAGATCTCAGGGACGCCCAAGCACGGATAAGGAAAAGAATACTCAGGCTGAAGGCTGAAAGCAGGGCAGATCCAGCCAGGAATTTTGACGCATATATCAGGATGCTTGAGGGGCTCGAATCTGTCCTCTCCGGAAAGGAGAGCGTTGAGGATTTCCGGAAGGACATTAATTCTGCCGCAGTATCAGGAAACTTCAGGTTCGTCGACAACTGGGATGACTTTGTCAACACGATGGTATATTACCTGTACTATTTCATTGACAGGTACAACATACACCTGCCTGCGTTTAACTCTAAGAGGAGTGATGACAGGTGAGTTCCGCATTCGTGAAATGCTTTGAACACGCAAAGGACGAAGAATCCGCCGCGGAATGCATCCATTGCCTGAGAAGATATGGAGAACAGGTCATGTTCGATGACGGCAAGGCAAGACTGGCTCTTGGAAGGGAATTATACGAGGATCACACAGCAGAGATGACAAAAATCACCGAGCTTCTCGGTATCAAGAGCCGATCCGACTATGAAATCGCTGATAAAAAATACAACCTGACAATGTACTGATCATGCCCACTGATATTACCGGAAAGGGGAAGGTATTTCTTGACCACATGGGCAAGACCATGGTTTTGACCCTTTCCAACACCCCGAAGAATATACTGGACGTCGAATCGCTGCAGGCCCTTATAGGTGCTCTCTCCTCAGTCGGAGACGAGGTTGATTCAATCGTAATCGCCGGGGCCGGGAATGTGGCCTTTTCATACGGCTACGACGGGTCATGCAAGAGGATACGCGAGCGTGATCATGTCAGGAACGTGTACGATATGGGATTCACCATATCGAGAATGATATCTTCCATGGATCTACCTGTGTTCTCAGTGGTAAACGGCTACGCCCTTGGCATGGGCCTCGAGATTGCACTTTCATGCGACATGATACTGGCAACAGCAAGGAGCAGATTCGGGATTCCGGATATAAATTACGGGTTGCCTTCCATGACCGGCGTTATTTCAACGGTGCAGGAAAACTACGGCAAAGGTGTATACAACAGGCTGATGACGGGGGAGATATTTGATGCGGAAACTGCCTTGGGCATTGGAATGCTTGCCGGTATCATAGAGGGAGAAAACTGGCTGAGTTCCGGCGTTGAATATATAAGAAAAATGAACCTTGGCATCCTGTCATACTACAAGAGAGAAAACATGAAATTTTCCCAGGGGACAAACATGGATCGCCTCTTCCTTGACTTCTACGATCTAGAGAAAATAAAGCTCAAGGAATTAGAGGCCTTCAGAGACACCCTCTGACTGGTCCACAAAATTCTTTCTTTCTGTTCTCCTGGCAAAGTACATCCCGCCGAAGTACAATATTATCATTGGAACCGCTATTACAACCATGGTGAAACCCGTTACCCCGGGAGAGAAGATCATGCCGAAAATCAGCGATCCAATGATCGCGTATCTCCAGTTCTTTCTCCAAACCTCGTACTTAACCACACCTATTCTTGTGAGGCCCACCATGAAAACAGGAATCTCAAAGGATATCCCGAATGCTGCCACGTATATCAGAAGGAATGATATGAAATTCAGGATGCTTGTGGTAGGCTGAGCTCCCAATCCAACGTCAAACAGGAAAAAAATCCTGAACAGCACCGGTGCTATGAACCAGATTCCAACTACTGCGCCCGTTATAAAGAGAAGTGTGGCTGGAATTAGCGTAACACGGATGAGTGCTTTCTCACTTGACTTGAGAGCCGGTCCAATGAAGGCTGAAACCTCGTATACAAGGACTGGCATGGTGAATATGAGTGCGAGGAACATGCAGACATAGAAATCCGCAACCACCGCATCCGTTGGCTTTACAATTATAAGCTGGGTGGAAGAAGGCAGCACATGTGCTTCCAGCACCTGTGTGAACTGTGCGCCTATGTTGTGGTACGGATCGATTGCAACAAAGGGTATGGTGGTGCCGAATAAGTGTAAAAAATCAATGCGCAGTCCAACAAAAAACACAAAAAAGATTCCAAACGGGATAAGAACGCGAATAAGCCTTGTCCTCAGTTCCTCTATGTGCTTTAAACTGTTGGAAATGAACGTCTCATCGCTCATTGTCCACTTTTAAGCTTATCTGCTATTTCGTCTTTTACCTGCTTTTCGTTCTTGTTCTGTGTATCTATACCGAGAGACTTAGCCACCTGGAAATAGTCAACTCCAGCCGAAGCTGTTGGAGTAGCAGCAGGTGCATTCATAGCGTTCTTTATTTCCTTCTCGATCTCCATCTGTCCCCGCTTGAATTCTCCGGAGGCCTTTCCTATATTCCTGGCAAGGTCTGGTATTTTTTTCGTGCTCCCAAACAAAACAAGGATCACGACAACTATGATAAGCCAGTCTATTGGTGAGTCAAACATTAAAAATAGTATACCCGTCACTTATTTAACATTTGTGAGCGCGAATTCCAACACTCCTCCGGTTTGGAGTAGACCACATTTTCTCGGGTGGCCTGAGCTATCTCACTCAATGTCTATTTCAACATTTATCCCTGAGTTCTTGAATCCGTTCATTATCTCCGTGATTGCCTTTCGTGTGCCTTCAGGTATTCTTGTAGCTGAAATTGATATCACATTGCTCTTCCTGTTCACTATCACGAAGCCAACAGTCCTGTCATCAGGCATTATCTCTGTAGTTCTGGCAAATCTTTCAATAAAATCTGTAACTGTTTCCTCAGGATACTCACTCAAAAGGAGTTCCGAAGCTTCCTGCAGCGAGGGCTGAAGATTGGAAAGCTCTACACAAATTGTTGATGGGTGGAACCCATCCAGACTGATATTGTACATCACGCATTCTGTCAAGAGAATCTACCTATGCGTTGACTCTCTTGAGATACCATCTCTCCGATCCATCCTTGTCACGCTTGAAGCTATCATCAAGCGTAGAAGGCGCACCAGCTATTCCAGGCTGGCCCGGCTCCCAGTTAACAGGCGTAGCAAGCTTGTTCTTCCAGTTGAACTGGAACGCCTTAACAACACGCAGAATTTCAGAGATGTTCCTTCCAACCTCTGCGGGGTAATAGATCATCCACCTGACTTTCTGGTCCGGGTCGATTATGAAAACCCCCCTTACCGTTGTGCCGGTTTTCTCATCTATCATGTTGTAGGCCCTTGCAACTTCCTTGTCCAGGTCAGCTATGAGCGGGAAGGGTACCTCAATGCCATAATGCTCCTTTATGTCCCTGAGCCAAGCTATATGGCTGTAAATGCTGTCAACGCTCAGTCCCAGGAGTTCGACTCCCAGTTTCTTGAAGTCTTCATATCTTTCTGAAAATCCCATGAATTCTGTTGTGCAAACTGGCGTGAAGTCTGCAGGATGAGAGAAGAGGAGAACCCACTTGCCCTTGTAATCCGACAGGCTCACTGGCCCCTTCGTTGTATTTGCTGTAAAATCTGGTGCTTTCTGTCCTAAATATACTGCCATAATATCACCACTTAAGTAATACCAATTTCGATTATAACCTTACCTAAGGTGCAAACCTTGCACCGAAGCAAATGTATTAATAACACACAGCAAGAAGACGGTTAGTTCCACTCACGCAAAGCTCTTGGTGATCCCGGTCGCTAAACAGTCTCCATGTCAGATGATTGTATGGGCAGATCATCCGCATACTTACTAAAAATATCGGCGTAGATATATTAAGCCGATGTTCGGCTGGATAAAAATGTTTATATTGAAGAACATATTTATCTGACAGGTTGAGGTGAACAAAGTACATGTTATCAGGTCAAATGCCAATATTTGTTCTTAAGGAAGGAACTTCCAGGGAACAGGGAAAGAATGCTCAGAAGACAAACATTGAGGCTGCTAAGGCAATCGCTGACGCTATCAGAACCACTCTAGGTCCCAAGGGAATGGATAAGATGCTGGTCGATTCCATCGGTGACATCGTTATTTCAAACGACGGAGCCACTATCCTGAAGGAGATGGACGTTGACCATCCCACAGCAAAGATGATTGTCGAAGTCGCCAAGTCGCAGGACACAGCCGTCGGTGATGGAACTACGACCGCCGTTGTGCTTGCAGGCGAACTTCTCAAACAGGCAGAAGTACTCCTTGAGCAGGGCGTGCATTCAACTGTTATCACCAACGGATACAGGATGGCCGTAAACGAGGCAAAGAAATACCTGGGTGAACTCGCAATAAGCGCAGATGACGACAAAACCCTCAGGCAGATTGCCATTACCGCGCTATCCGGCAAGAACACAGGAACTTCAAGTGACTTCTACGCTGATCTCGTTGTAAAGGCAGTGAACGCTGTTGCCACAGAAAGGAATGGCAAGGTCTCAGTCGATACCGCAAACATAAAGGTTGACAAGAAGAACGGCGGAAGCGTTACTGACACGCAGTTCATAAACGGCCTGGTCATAGACAAGGAAAAGGTTCATGCAAAGATGCCCTCAGTGGTAAAGAACGCAAGAATCGCCCTGGTTGATTCTGCCCTTGAGATAAAGAAAACCGAGATTGAGGCAAAGATACAGATTACGGATCCTTCAAAGATACAGGATTTCATGACTCAGGAGTCAGACACCTTCAAGAACATGGTCGAGAAGGTCAAGAAGAGCAAGGCCAATGTGCTGCTCTGCCAGAAAGGCATAGATGACATAGCCCAGCATTATCTTGCAAAGGAAGGGATATACGCGGTAAGGCGGGTAAAGAAGAGTGACATGGAGAAACTAGCCAAGGCGACAGGTGCGAAAATTGTCACAAATCTTGACGATCTGACCGCAAGTGCGCTTGGATCAGCTGAAATGGTGGAGGAGAAGAAGATCGGCGATGACAGGATGACTTTTGTCACCGGCTGCGCAAACCCAAAGGCAGTCAACATACTTATAAGAGGCGGAACAGACCACGTGGTTTCTGAAATAGAGAGAAGCCTGAACGATGCAATAAGGGTTGTAGGCATTACAAAGGAAGACGGAAAATTCCTGCCCGGAGGAGGAGCCATTGAGGCGGAACTTGCCATGAAGATCAGGAGTTTTGCAAACAGCGTAGGCGGCAGGGAACAGCTCGCAATAGAGGCATTTGCAAAGTCCATGGAAATCATACCGAGGACGCTTGCGGAGAATGCAGGAATGGACCCGATAAACACCCTAATACAGCTGAAGGCAGAACATGAGAAGAACCACGCAACCTTTGGTATCGATATAAACGGCAACAAGATAGGCGACATGAAAGCTGCTGGAGTGTATGATCCGCTCAGGGTAAAGAAACACGCAATAGAAAGCGCTGTTGAGGTATCAACCATGATACTGAGAATTGACGACGTAATTGCCAGCAAGAAGAGCAGCGGTTCTGAATCACCCGGTGCAGGCGGCATGGGTGGAATGGGCGGCATGGGCGGCGGAATGCCTCCTTACTGATTTTTTCCCCTATACTCCAATTATTGTTTTTTTATTTCCACCATTCAAATTTTTGAATTTTTTCAGTAAACTTATTTAGAATTGTGAGATTTCCCCCACAGGTGAGTCATTGAATCTCTATGAATACATGGGAAAGGAAATTTTCAGGAAATACGGTATTCCCGTTCCCGACGGTTATGTTGTCGAAAGTGCCTCAGGCGTGAAGAAATTTGATAAACCTGTCGTGATTAAATCCCAGATACTTCTGGGAGGCAGGGGAAAGTCTGGCGGAATTAAGTTCGCAAAGAGCCAGGCTGATCTGGACTCCGGTGTGAAGGAACTCCTCGGATCAAAAATCAGGAATCTTACGGTGAGCAAGGTGCTGGTTGAGGAGATGCTGGATATAAAGAAGGAAATTTACGTGAGCATTGCCCTTAACAGGGCAGAAAGAGTACCGATGGTTATTGCAAGTTCATCCGGCGGTGTTGAGATCGAGTCCGTACCCGAGGACAAGATATTCAAGACGCTGGTCGATCCGCTGATAGGATACTCTGACTATATAGGCAGGGAGGCAACTAACTTCCTGAAGCTGGAACCGGCCATCGCCGCGCAGTTCAGATCGATTCTCTCAAACCTGTACAGGGTGTTCGAGAAAGAAGACTGTGAACTTGTGGAGATAAACCCACTGGTGATAACAGGTTCCGGCAAGCTCATTGCCGCTGATGCAAAGGTAGTGATGGATAGTGACTCCATGTTCAGACATAAGGAAATTAACATCGTGGACACAGAAAAGACCCCACTGGAGCTTGAAGCTCAGGGCAAGGGGTATTCCTTCGTGGAACTCGACGGGAACATAGGCGTGATAGCAAATGGAGCTGGCCTGACAATGGCAACCCTCGATGCGCTTACCCTGCACAAAGGGAAGCCGAGGAATTTCCTGGACCTTGGGGGAACGGACAATGTGGATACCGTGGTTAACGCGTTCGAGCTTGTAATGAAGGCAGACCCGAAGGCCATACTGGTTAACATTTTCGGGGGAGTAACAAAATGCGACACGGTAGCCAACGGAATAGTGGCAGCAAAGGACAGGCTGAAGATAAGCAAGCCCATAGTTGTCAGGTTGAGTGGCGTCCACGAGGATGAGGGAAGGGCTATACTGAAGAATGACGGGATTGAAGCATTTTCCACCATGTTGCCGGCAATTGAGAGAGTGGCACAGATAGCAGGAGGTAATTGAAATGTCAGTACTGGTTGATAAGAACACAAGGGTTATTGTGCAGGGAATCACGGGCCACCAGGGCTCATTCCACGCAGGAGAAATGATAAAGTTTGGCACCAAGGTTGTGGCAGGCGTATCGCCTGGCAAGGGAGGATCAAAGTTCCAGGACCTGGATGTTTATGACACTGTTGCAGAGGCAATGAAACTCTCTCCGGATGCAACCATGATCTCAGTTCCGGCCCCCTATGTGAAGGACGCTGCATTCGAAGCCATTGACCACGGCATAAAGATTGTTTACATACTGACGGAGCACGTGCCGTTCCATGATACAATGGAAATTGTCCATCAGGCAAGGAGAAAGGGAATCACCCTTATCGGCCCCAACGGGCCAGGCATAACCTCTCCGTTCCTGTGCAAGATCGGCATAATGCCAAACCAGATATTCAAGGAAGGCGACGTGGCAGTAGCTTCTCGGAGTGGGACGCTGACCTATGAGATAGTGGAAGCCATAACGAGGAACGGATTCGGGGAAAGCACAGTCATAGGGCTTGGCGGAGACCCTGTTGTTGGGTTGACATTCATCGATGTGCTGAAGATGTTCGAGGAGGACGAAAGGACCAAGAAGATTGTCCTTGTGGGAGAAATAGGTGGAAATAACGAGGAACGCGCAGCCGAGTACATAAAGAAGCACGTCTCGAAAAAAGTTGTCGCATACATAACCGGCAGAAGTGCACCCCCAGGAAAAAGGATGGGCCACGCTGGTGCCATAATAGAGAAGGGAGTGGGTACTGCCGAGTCCAAGATAAAGGCTTTCAATTCGGCCGGCGTCAAGGTAGCCGATTATCCATGGGATATTCCTGGCCTGCTGAGGTGAGACAATGAAGAGGGACATAATTTCCGTGCTTGACATGAAAGATGACATGTCGGAGATAATAGACCTTGCAATAAGGATGAAAAGGGACAGGTACACGCCCCACGAAGAGACCAGAAACCGGGTGCTTGGGATGATATTTGAGAAACCAAGCACGAGAACAAGAATATCACTTGAAACTGCGATGATTCAGCTCGGAGGACATGCAATATACCTGAACCCTAATGACATGCAAATTGGTAGGGGCGAAACAATCGCAGATACTGCCTCAGTCATTTCAAGATTTCTTGACGTGATTTCCTACAGGGCATTCAAACACGAGAATATGCTGGAATTGGCCAGGTACTCCAGCGTTCCGGTAATCAACGCGCTTGACGATCGTGAGCATCCGACACAGATACTTGCAGATTTCATGACAGTCCTGGAGAAGAAGGGAAAATACAGGGACCTGAAATTTTCTTATGTAGGGGATGGAAACAACATGGCAAATTCACTGATGCTTGGTGCTGCCCTCCTCGGGATCGACATAAGCATAGGATGCCCTCCAAAGAATGCTCCGGACAGAGATCTGACAGAGAAGGCGAGGAAAATAGCAAAGGATAACGGTTCAACTGTTGAAATTATGGAATCACCAGTTGACGCAGTTTCTGGTGCCGACATTGTTTACACAGACGTGTGGATTTCCATGGGAGAGGAATCCATCAGGGCTGAAAAGGAAAAACTCTTTGGGAAGTACCAGGTGAACGACGATCTGGTTTCACACGCTGACAAGAACTACATTTTCATGCACTGCTTGCCTGCCCACAGAGGTCTGGAGGTAACCGATTCGGTCGCATCGAGCGTGAACAGCGTTATTTTCGATGAGGCTGAAAACAGGATGCACTCCATAAAGGCGCTCATATACACTCTTCTCAAGTCCTGATTGTCCCCTTTCTTTATTGTACGCAAATACCCCTTTACCGGGGTTCATTAATTTTTTTTTCACAACTGATATGATTGAAAATATCAAAGGATCCGGCAAACAATCATAACTGCAGTGATAACGCATGACCTAGTTCTATCAGGCCGAAATTTTAGGGCCGGGTCCGGGAATTGAACCCGGGTCCGGGGATCCACAGTCCCCAAGGATATCCACTACCCCACCCCGGCCATGTCAAGCAGTGTTGTTAAGGAAACAACGCGCCTATCTACGGGAAAATAAAACGATTAATAGACTTTGTGGAATCCCGATACGGTAATATCTTCGTTTGTTACCTGTAACGCTAATGAGAAACACTCACAAAGCTTTCTGGTTGCCGTGAACATATTTTTGAAGGGTTCATTTCTTATTTAGACATGTCAACCTTAAAAGTTGT
>JAMDAM010000052.1 GCA_023484805.1 Thermoplasmatota archaeon
ATAAATTGCCCATATTGCTGTCCAGTCTGGATATTGAGGATATATCTTTAGAAGTACCAATAGATAGTCAGGGTCGTGCGGATATTATAGTCAAAGTCCGAACAGGAGATCTCAAGAAATCCCTGCTTGTTGAGGTTAAATCCAACGGAGAGCCGAGAATTGTCCAAAGTTCCATTTATCAACTCAAGAAATTGGTTGGAACGGATAAGAGAATGTACCCGGTATTTGCCGCCCCTTACGTTAGTGAAAGGTCAAGGGAAATTTTAACCTCGGAGAATATTGGCTATATTGACTTAATAGGAGACGTATATCTGAAATTTGACTCGGTTCTTGTCGATCGCATAAGCAACACTGAAAGGGAAACAGAAAGGCGTCTCAGTCGAGGCATATTTGCTAACAAAGCAACGCGAATTATACGGGCAATCGTAAATGCTCCGAATAATAGATGGAAGATCACAGAACTTGCCAATATATGCCAAATGAGCCCCGCCGGAGTTTACTTTGTCATAAACCAGCTGGAAGACAGAGGCTACGTTTCACGAGAAACGGACAAGAGCATTAAGGTTTTAAATTCAAAAAGACTTCTAAAGGACTGGGCATCAAATTGGACAGTTGAAAAGAGCCGATCAGCAGGTTTCTTCTCCTTTGGGAAAAATCCTGAGGAAGTAATATCAAAAGTCGCCAAAATGGGCAATGAACTGGGGCTGAAATACGCGCTGACAGGAATGGCGGGGGCCTCAATGGTATCACCATTTGTACGGTACAATGATGTTTGGGGTACGTATCTGGGGACATAGATGTTATGGTAAAGAAACTTGATCTTAGACCAACAACATCAGGAGCCAATATCAGGATTTTTGAGCCCTATGACGAGGGCATCTTTATGGATTTTAGGCAAATCAGGGGGGTGAATGTAGTAAGTGACATTCAGCTCTATGTGGATCTATTCACATATCCGGCCCGTGGACAAGAACAGGCAGAAAGGCTTCTTGAGAAAAACATCAAGGTTGTGGACACCTCTTGAAGACACGTTTTTCATCTTCTTTTGAAGATCAATTAATTGCTGCATCAAAGAGTGCCCTTGTTGAGGTGATTCGTACGCTCAGGCCTTACAGGGAAGCAATTGTTTTAATTGGGGGTTGGGTGCCATATTTACTACTGGAATCTCATAAAACTCCAGGAGACACTTTTAGGCATGTCGGCTCAATCGACATTGATCTTATCGTGGATCCTAATAGTGCAGGAGATGATGAATACCAAACAATTGTAGAACTAAGAAGGGAAACAGGCTGGGAACAAGTGCCCGCCAAACAGTTCACTTTCGAAAGGAGTATTAGGGCAAAAGATGGTGTTGACAGAGATATAACTGTAGATTTTCTCACGCCTCAAAAAAAGGGTGAAGGAAGTGGGCATCGTCATAGGGGAGTACAATCTGATTTAATGGCACGCACTATGGATGGGGCAGAATTAGGTTTAGAACATAATTGCTGGCACCGCATGAGAGGAGAGATGCCTAATGGTGCTATGACCGAAATTGATTTCAAAATGCTTGATGTAGTCGGGTGCCTTGGCACGAAAGGCATTGCGCTGGGAGATCGCTATAAACACAAAGACGCCTATGACATAGTTTCTGTGCTTGATCATTATGGTAACGGAGTCAAGGAAGTAGCAAATGCATTTGAGCCCTTCTTAGAAGAATCACAGATCCAAGAATCCTTGAAAAGAATGGGCAAAATGTTTTTGAACGAAAGGTCAGAAGGACCACTGTTATATGCAGATTTTTTGGAACCCAGTGATAAAGAGGAAAGGGAGGTTTTTGCACAGAGAGGTTTCATGCTCGTTTCCGAATTCTTGGCGGACTTGTGATCAGATACCTGATAATTTATTTCGTGTAATCTGGAGCAAGCATAGTTATTAATAAGTGATAAGATGCAGTATCCAACAATTTGCTTCAGTTCATAATTATTAATAGAAGGATGCGAAGATTTCTTGAGGCCAATTCGGTAGGATAATGTAATGATGCCGCCATCATCTTCCTCTACAAGTTCAGAATAATGACCGAAGATTGGGTTTAATGTAAAAATACTAATCTATGAAAATATAGTATTCCGCTATCTTTGCCTAAACAGTTGGCATTTATGATTTTATAGCGCTTTGGCATTCATGCCCATGGACATCAGCGTCGCGAGCATCTCCAAGACCTATGCCGCCGGGAACAAAGCACTCGATGAAGTTACCTTTGATTTTCACTTAAATGGCATTTTCTCCCTCATAGGCAAGAATGGTGCCGGAAAGACAACACTGATCAGGATACTTTCTACACAACTCCTTCCATCATCAGGAAGAGCCAGCATAATCGGCATGGACGTGGTTGATCAGGCCAAGGATATCCGGGAAATAGTTGCTGCAGTTCCACAGGAGGCACGGGCAGTTCCATGGATGACCCCGCTCCAGACGCTGACTTCATACCTTATGTGGAGGGGCTACACCCACTCTCGTTCAATGGATATGGGTAGGGATGTCCTGAGAATGCTGGGTATGGAGAAGCAGGAAGGCATGAAGAACAGAAACCTTTCCGGGGGGCAGAAAAGAAAAGTGCTGGTTGCTACGGCGCTTGCGAGCGAAGCCACTCTCATTTTCATGGACGAGCCCACAACAGGCCTTGATTTTATTTCAAGGAAGGAACTGTGGGAAGTCCTGGTTTCAATGAAGCGCGATCGGCTGATAATGCTGACCACGCATTATCTCGAGGAGGCAGAAGAGCTTGGCGACCTGTTGGGCATAATGGATGAGGGCAGAATGGTTGGGTTTGGCACGCTGGACGAACTCAGGAGGAAGGTGAAATATCCTCTCGGAATCAGGATATTTTCAAAGGATTTCACCGTACCGGATCATATCGGGGATGTGGTCACGCTGTCCAACAATGAACTCCAGGTCTATACGACCGAGGATGGTGCGTACAGCCTTGTGAATGACCTTCTTTCAAGACACATAAAATTCACGGTGCAGGAAATATCGTTGAATACAATATTCGAGTCGGTGGTCAACGGAAGTGAGGGAGATGAATAGGAACAGGGGAAGCCAGATATACGCATCCATACTGGTAAATTCCCTCTACGCAATGATAAATTATCCTGTTACCCTGATAAGCACCCTTTTAGCTCCACTATCAATACTGGCTGTTGTAACATTTGCAAGCAAGGGCACGTTACTGCCTGTAGCAGCAGAGGGGGCCCTTATAATGAACATGGTATCAAGCGGTACTTCCATGCAGGGCGATCTGTCGCACCTGAAGAACGACATGCGACTCCAGGACATGATAGTAAGTTCACCAACTGGGCCAGGCACATACATACTCGGAATGGCCTTGTCGGAGATTGTTTACTCCATACCGACTCTTTCAGTGCTGGTGCTATTCAACATTCTATTCGTTAAGACTTCACTGTCTGGTGCTTTTATAATATTCCTGGATATGGCCACAATCTTCACCTTTTCGATATCTCTGGGATTCCTTCTTTCAACTTTTTCCTCTGATATTGTCCAGAGCTGGGCATTTTCTGGAATTCTTTCCCCGATACTAACCACCATACCTCCCGTTTACTATCCAATCACGTATATCCCGGTCCCGTACAGGTATCTGGCATACATCTCACCGACAACCTATGCGGCGCAGATAGCTCAGAATGCCGTAGGATTTGCGGTTCTTCCCGGATCCACGGTGGTTCTGTACTGGACCATTCTGGTTTCCATAACCGCGCTGTTCAGTTATCTGGCACTCCGTCGGTCCCGCTGGCGTGAAATATGATCTGTAAAATTGGTAAAAGAGAATCTTGCAGGCTTTTTTATTCTGCGTCATCTGTACTCAATTTAATGCTCCGGGGTCCACCGGAGCAGTGTCAAGGTGGGTCTCAAGGTACTCTTTAAGCGCCACGGCATTGTTATGAACAGTGTTCCTGGCCGAATATAGAAGAACCATATTGCCACCCTTTGATACTCCTCGTAGAGCCCTCACAATTTCCATCCTGCCATCGAGCTCTGCAAAGTATTTTCTCCTGAATTCAGTCCATTTGGAATCCTCGTGGTTGAACCACTTCCTGAGATCGTCGGAAGGTGCTATCTCCTTTATCCAAAGGTCAACTCCTGCCTTTTCCTTCGTGACACCCCTCGGCCAGACCCGATCCACCAGTACACTGATCGCCCCGGTCTGGCCGCGGTAATCGTAAACCCTAGCGATTGTGATCACAGTGTAACAATTCAGGTCGGGATTTAAATTATGCTAATCGTGGCATAAAGTTATGGAACGTGGATCAAAAGACAACTACAATAGCTTCTATAAAATCCATATAGGGCGGGTATTACGCCGGGTAATATTTTAGAAGGCAATGAATTTATTGTCATCGTCAATCGGCAGATCATGAAGGAATGTACCGCTGTTTCTTTCTCCTCTTCAGCAAATCTCGGACCGGGTTTTGATACAATGGCAATTGCCCATACCGCTTTTCATGATCGGGTACGGGTTTCAGCCATAGCTGGTGCCGGCCATGGAGAGATCGAGGTAGAATGCGATGGAATACCTGGGGATGCAGATTCCAATACTGCCGGCAGGGCAGCAAGGGCATTATACAGCGAACTGGGTCTCAGGGATGGCATCCGGATCACCATAGAGAAGGGAATACCGGAAGGGCTTGGCATGGGAAGCAGCGGGTCCTCTGCCGCAGCAGCGGTCAAGGCAATCGACTCCTCACTGGATCTTGGGCTTTCCAGGGAAGACCTCGTAAAATTCGCTACAGAGGGCGAGGCGGCATCATCAGGTACACCCCATTCCGACAATGTAGCCGCAAGCATTTTTGGGGGACTAGCATTCTTGGTGTCAACCGAACCCATGAAAATCCATAAATTTGACATTGCGAAGAGCCTTGGCATACTGCTCATAATTCCCGCCATCAAAATGAAGCACAAGACCAGGGTTGCGAGGGAAGCCGTCCCAAAGACGATCACAATGGGGGAACACATCGTTGGTTCAAGGCGCCTGTCGCTTCTTCTTCAAGGCCTGCAGAGTGGTGACAGGGAAATTATAAGAGAGAATATGCAGGATGACATAGTTGAGAGGTCGAGAATGCACATGTTTCCGTTCTACGAAGAGATAAAGAAGAGGTCGCTGGAGAATGGTGCGGTAGGTGTTTCAGTTAGCGGTGCCGGTCCGAGCATAATCGAATTCACGGACATGTTGACCGACACCGGTAAGGTAGTATCAGGGGTTTCTGAAATCTTTGAGTCACTCCAAACCAAGGTATCATTCTCCAGGTGCAAGACTGCAGGGGGTGCCTACGTTGAATGAATCCACCAGGTACGTGAAGGGAAGGATAGAGAAGCTCAACGGATCGCTCGTATTCCCTATTTACCAGACAAGCGCTTACCAGATGCCGCTTGGGGAAAAGTACAGGTACTCAAGGGAATTCAATCCCACTGTCGAAGCTCTATCAGACAAGATCGCCGAGATCGAGGATGCTGAATCGGGTGCCGCATTCTCCTCTGGCATGGGAGCCGTTACCACATCGCTCCTTGCCAACCTGAAGCCGGGATCAAGGTTGCTGGTGCAGAGGGATATGTTTGCAAGGACCTACAAGTTTGCGACAGAATTTCTTTCGTCCTGGAAGGTCTCAGTAAGGGCAGTTGATCCCGGCACAGACAACATGGTCTCTGAGATAGAGAAAGGAGCCGACATTGCAATCTTTGAGAGCCTGACCAACCCCATACTAAGGGTTAACGACATCAGGCGGATCGCAAGGGCGGCAGGAGTCTCTGGTTGTAGGATTTTTGTAGACTCGACCCTCGCGACTCCGGTGAACCAGAAACCACTCTCCCTCGGGGCGAATCTTGTCATGCACAGCGCATCTAAATTCATAGCGGGTCACAACGACGTTATAGCAGGTCTGGTTGCCGGAAGCAGAAAAGAGGTGCAGAGGATAGACGATCTCCGCAGGACCCTCGGCCCATCCATGGACCCAAATACCGCTTTTCTGGTAATGAGAGGGATAAGGACGCTCAAGGTGAGGATGGATGTCATAAATGCATCAGCCTTAAGGATATCAGAGGTGTTGTCTGAAAACCTCCTTGTGGACGATGTGATCTACCCCGGACTGAAGTCACACCCAGATCATTCCATAGCAAAGGAAATGCTGACTGGGTTCGGAGGAGTTATATCTTTTCGCGTAAGGAACGGGAGGGGCAATGAAGCAAAGTTCATGGATCACCTTCGCCTTTGCGTTCCGGCAAATACTCTGGGAGGGGCGGAAACTACTATTTCCAATCCATTCACAATGTCTCATCGCGGACTTTCTGAAGAGGAAAAAAAGAGGGTTGGAATAACTCCGGATCTATTCAGGCTCTCGGTGGGATTGGAGGATCCTGCTGACATTATGGAGGACATCGACACCGCAATAAGAAGCATACAGCCGTGAGATTCCAGGAAAACGATCCGGTATTACCGGTCAGTTCTTCTGTTTTTCCAGGAATTTCTTCATTTCGTCAAAAAAGAATGAAGGATTATCCAGATATACTGGATGTGTCGCGCCCGGAACAATCTTTAGTTCTGAATTCCTTACAAGGTTTTTCAGGATAACCCCATCTTCCTTCTTTATGACGTCGTCAAATTCTCCCCAGAGTATTAGCAGAGGAACATCAACGCGTGGAAGATCATCTTTCATTGGTTCCACACCGGAGGATCCGATGACAACTGCTGATGAGACTATGTCTGGGTAATCAATCAGAGTCCTCAGGGTGATGCCGCCACCCATGGAAGGCCCAACAAGAGTGAAACCGAGAAGCCCTAGCTTTCCGCTGAAATCGAGTACAAACTTTGAGGAATTCTTGAAGTCCCTTGAAAATTTATACTCTGGATTGTTCTGTGAATTTCCAAATCCGGGGTAATCAGGCGCATACACGTCATATCCCATTGCGGTGAAAATGTCAAGCGCCTTAATCCCTATCCAGTCCTTTGAAGTGAAGCTTCTCCCGTGAAGCAGCACTATGGATCCGCGAGGGTTCTGTGAAACGGATGATCTGTAAAATACCTTATACCCTCCAATGTCTACGTAGGATTCGTTCATCATGGCATGGTATCTCATGATAGTATTTGTCCGTTTACAATTATTGCCGTATTAGGCTACAATAATTTTATTATCAGAACGCATTTTGATTTCTTTATTGACATCAGACCAGGAAGTCAACAAGGCAGGCTCATTCACAATTAGGAATTCTCTCTATAGGGGACTGCCCATGCTGCTGATTCCTCCAGTCATCCTCATAGCAATTATCTACAGCGGAAATTTTTACTTTCTTGAATATTTCCATGTCATATCCGGTTCCGCCTGGACTGGAATGGACCTCGTTATGGGGCTCTTCTTTTCATTTATAATGGCAGGGTTGCCTAATGACCAGAAGCTTGAGGTCTCGAGGAGACTGACCCCAACAATGCTCTTTTTCATGCCTTCGATCTCAACAACAGCCGTAACTGCCGGCATTTATCTGGCGCTTGCAATGCACATCTCGTTTGTATCTCCATATTTCATAGCAGTTGCAGTCCTTGCTCTTGTGCTGACCATCCAGGGTCTGGTTATCTTCCTGCCAAATGAGCTGAGAGTATACCTTGAAATTCTCGGTGGTTCCAAGGACAGATCCAAGATAGTGAGGCTGACCATGCTGAACATAAGGATATCAACCATCCAGCTCATACTGCAAATCGTGATAATACTGTTCATGGCGCATTTTGCCACCGGGGTCCCACTATGACTGCAAATGAGAGGGAAATGAAGAGCGTTGTACGGGCGGGAGTGCTGTCTGTTGCGATACCGGTTATGGCATTTGCACTGGCATTTGCTTCTGCTAATCTCCTGTGGCTCGACTACGTTCACGTGCTTCTTGGTGCTATCTGGACAGGCGTAGACGTATTCCTAGGCCTGATTTTTGCCTTCGTGATACGCACTCTTGATCCCGTCACGAGGAAGAATGTGGCTTTGCGTATTCTTCCCATGACCCTGTTCTTCATTCCTGCTGCATCTTTTCTAACTCCGGCAGCTGGATATATACTGGCTGTAAACGAGGGTATTTTCAGCTTTTCATCCCCTGTCATTGACTCGATCCTTATAGTTGGAATACTGCTCTTCTGCATGGGATTTGCAACAATAGTCCCATACTCATGGCTGATCCTGAAGGAAATGAGTAAGGAAACAGTAAGCAGCAAAAAGGTCTCTGAATGTCTTGCCATGATCTCGCACGGGGCGCTGGCCCAGATGTTCCTCCAGGTAGCAATCATCAGCCTCATGGCTTATATGGTGGTTTATCCGTAGTTCTAAGCCATTTTTAGAAATGAAGTGCATGGTGTACTCACACACCACGCGCCAAAACAGTTCCTAGATCAGAAAGTTATGACCTGGTAGCCCTCGTTCACGTAGTGCGCTATCCTCTCTCCGGCAGGCATCAGTTCAACGCCGAACGAGATCAGCTTATCTTTTACTCCATTCTTTTCGGCTATGAAAACACATGCTGAATCTACAGCCTTTCCGTCTACAAGCTGCTTTACCTGTTCCCTTGTCTGCCCTTCCGCTTCAGCTATGAATTTCTCGCTTGGCCCGAAGAAAAGCACCTTGAGGTCGTCATACCTCTTGGCAGCCAGTGATCTTGCCGCAACAGTTATCCCCGCTTCCGCCTTTGCCCTTGCCTCTTCTCCGCTTACTATCAAAAACAGTACTTTCGACATTGAACTTTATTACGATGTATATTTTTATAAATATGTAGTTGATTGAAATACAACCGTTCAGATAAATAGCACGGACAGCTTGGACTGAATTCGTTTAGCAGTTACATCTAACCGGCGGCAAGCTACAAAATCTGGGACAGGATATATCATGCCTTTGAACCCGGCGGGAATTTGAAACCGCTTCAAAACAGTATTTATCCAAAGAGCGTATGGGAGAGAAGATTTGCATGGAATACAGGGAATTTGGAAAGACAGGTTTCAAGACTTCGGTTATTGGAATGGGTACGTACTACGATCCCGGGTGGATAGTGAGCGCGAAACTGTTCCGGACACGGCCGAACCTCGACAGGCACCTGGAGGCAATCAGGGTAGGGCTTGATAATGGAATCAACCTGATCGATACCGCGGAGCTGTACGGCTCTGAAAGCATAGTGGCGAAGGCCGTTAAGGGAACGAAGAGGGACGACCTGTTCATAGCAACAAAGGTATGGCGATCTCACCTGAAATATGATTCATTGATCAAGGCGTGCAGGAGAAGCCTGAAAAACCTGGACACCAGTTACATAGATCTCTATCAGGTGCATTTTCCTAACGGAAGGGTACCAATAGCGGAAACCATGAGGGCGATGGAGTACCTCGTTGATCAGGGACTCATCAGGCACTTTGGAATAAGCAATTTCAACTTACCCCAGATGATTGCAGCTGAGAATGCAGTCAGGAAGTACGAGATCACATCCACCCAGATGAATTACAGCATTGCAAACAGGAAGCTGGAAGCGGACATCCTTCCGCACTGCATGGAGAAGAATATTGCCATTCTTCCGTACTACCCTCTTGCCCACGGAAAGCTATCCGGGGATGGCTCCTGGCCGAAGGATGTACTCTCAGCCATAATGCAGAAACACGGGATAAAGAAACCGACAACGGTTGCACTCGCATGGCTTGCATCGAGATGGAATGGAATTTTCCCGATCCCGAGAGCTTCGAATCCGGATCACGTGAGGGACAACCTCGAAGCTGGTTCTATCAAGCTTGATGATGCTGACATGAAGATGCTTGACAGTGCCTTTCCGCCACGCTGAATCTTTCTATCTGGAAATCCTGTACAGTCCAAGGGTGATCGCGGCTACTGACGTTATCACGACCAGGAAAAATCCGTAGGACACTCCCCAGTTGATCCTTATCAGCACCTCGGAAGCAGTTCCGTAAATTGGATTTCCCCCGTCCTGCAGGTTCATGTGGTAAAGCCCGACGATGAATATCAACACTGAGGCCACTCCTATACTTCCACCGATGGCAGAATATGTTGCAGCCTTCCCAGTAGCAATGGCCTGTATCCCTCCGGCTACAATCAGCAGGCCAGATATAAGTGCAAGCGTACCGGATACAGGAAAATACACAGGAATGGATGAACTGCTGGATGGAACGGTATAGAATGGGTAGAGGAACGTGCTACTTCCGTGCCCCGGAAACGCAGGAATACTACCAGTGATGAACCACCATGGCAGGAATATCGAGATAATTGCAACAATTCCAAATGCCACGAGTAATATGCCGGCTATTGTTCTCCCAGACATGGATGGCAATTGATACAGTTCAATATAAACGTGTTTACGGAAGGTTATCCTGGAATATGGAACCGTAATTCACATTCCTCTCATATTTCCATTCTTCCGGCTGGTATGTGCAGGTTACACCAATGGAATCGCAGAGGCTTTCTATTGTGTTCCTGGTGGATTGCCACCATCGGTCGTTTTCCGGTGTCCTGCTGAAATCTGAAATGTTCAGGCCCATTCCCTTAATCAGTTCTGATGAACCCTTGTACGGCTGGTATCGGTCGTAAATAATTCTTGTTCCAATTTTGCCAGCTTCCTCAATAACCCTCCCAATGCTTTCCCTGGCGTCGTTCAATCCCTTCAGAATGGGCCCAAGGAAAATCCATGTCTTCACGCCATGCGACTGAATGGAGGAAAGGGCATTCAGACGGGATGCCGGTGATGGACTTCCCGGCTCGACAAGCCTCCATGCCTTACTATCCATAGTTGTTACTGTCATTCCCACGTCTATGGAGCGTGGATGTTGCCTTAATATGTCCACGTCCCTGACAACGATGGGAGATTTAGTCTGGATCGAAACCCTGAACCCATTCTCCGCGAGTATCTTCACAGCATTCCTCGTTAGCATGTATCGCCCCTCAATGGCCTGGTATGGATCCGTGATGGTAGAAACGCCCACGATGCCCCTCCTGGCTGTTCTCACTTCCCGTTTGAGCACATCAATGATATTTGCCCTGACAGCGACGGTTCCTCCCCAGTCATCCCTTGCCTGTGTGTTGGAAGTGAAATCAATTGCGAAACAGTATACGCAGGAGTGCATGCATCCCATGTATGGATTCAGGGCGTAATCAAGTTCCGGGAGTCCGGACTTGGAAAGAGCGCTCTTTGCTGTTACCTCTATGATATTTATCTTCCGTGCCATGGGCCCTCCTTTCAGAGAAACCTGTCAAGCCCGCCGTAGTACAGTATCTGGTCAAGCCCTGATTTCTGCCTCCACATGTTAACCGGAACCGTAAGGAAGGAGCCTATAAATTTCAGAGCTTCCTGATAGCTGCTGAATCTTTCCGGTTTCGACCGGAACATCTCCCTTACATTTTCCCTGACGTACCAAACGCCCACAGGCAGGTTGAAGCCGGGGTATATTTCCCTCCAAAGTGTAGCAGAACCCTGCCTGTTCATGCCCTTAAGCGCTTCAAGTGCCGCCAGCTTGGAAGCATAGTAGCAGCCGCCTATTCCAGGGTAATCCTTTCTTCCACCATACATTTCGTAGTCAATCTCGACGAAAGGCGTGTCGCTCCACTGGTTCCATGTGCTTCCCGGGTACCAGGCTTCCCCCCATTCAAACATCCAGTTTCTGGGAGAGAGTATTGCCGTGAAGAGATTTCCGGGGGTCTTTCTCACGTAGGCCAGATATTCTCCGAGTTGTGGTTTTTCCTTTATTTCGTCTGTAAGCTGGTCAGAGACATTCTTGTCCGCGGCGGTTATCGCCCATCTTGTAGGTACGGCTTTTCTCTGCTTTCTGACTCCTAGCGCCCCTACGCTGAGTATCTTTGAAATCCTGGTGACGTCTACTCCCCTCCTGTACATGGTGTTCATCCCTTCCACTGCAAGAAGGTCGTCCTCTGAGTATATCCTCTCCACAAATCCCTCTATTTTGCCATTGCCAATGGTGAGCTTCTTGACCGGAGCCGAAGGGCCCATAGGGGCAACATGCTCATCAAGAACAATCTTAGCGCTGTTCATGTTCTTCGTGAATTCCATTTCAACCTCAACAGGCTTTTCAGATAGCGTCATAACCTGTATATCCTGAAGGGTCTTCCCGGGGTCTGAGATATTCTTTACGTTCACTTCCATCCCTCCCCGCAGCAGTGACAGCCTCATTGAGAGGAACTCCTCCATATCTACGTGCATCCATTTTGAGGGGTCTTCATATCCGCTGGTATCCCCGTGAATGTTTGGGGCTGACGGATAGATGTTGACCTTGGGATACCCATATCTCCCGACAAAAATCGAAGGAGGCGTTGATCCGCTTATTTCCGTCCCGTTGAATCTTGCTATCTTCGGCTGCAGGAGGTTCTTCACCGAAATCGGGCAGTACGAAAGGCCGCATAGCATCTTTGCTCCCCTGCACCTTATGCACAACGACGCCGGTATTTTGTATGCGGTCTTGAACTCCATTCAGTCTTAATCAATTCTACCTACTATTAAAGCTGTTCTACGTGACTCCCAAGTGAGAAAACGTTCCCGAGGTTGCGGTTACGGGACTTTGGGCCAACTTCTGAAATATGGAAGTCATGCATGGGTATAAACTTAAATAGTATCAACTATTAATTGCAGTCATGAATACAAGTGAAGGCAAGAAGAACAGTACAACTGGGTCAGGCAGGTTATCTGCATACTTTTCCCTTCTGTTTCTCATC
>JAMDAM010000051.1 GCA_023484805.1 Thermoplasmatota archaeon
ACAGTTTCCTGATATTGACTGCCGGGGTGGCTCAGTTGGTAGAGCGTCGGACTCATAAGAACGTGAAAGTCTGAGAAATCCGAAGGTCTCGGGTTCGACCCCCGATCCCGGCACTATTGCCCTTTTTATATTGCATCTTCAGCACAGAATTCAATGCTTCCTTTTAGATCTAGGGATTCTGCTGACCCGTCGCTTGTTCCTTCAGCGAGAAGACCCTGCCAGTCTTTACATGGTCAATTTCAACGTCCTCCGGGAAGAACTCTGACCCGATTATGCTGGACGAAAATACGCCAGACCAGCCTCTTCCCCTGACCAGGTAAAGTCGGTTATAATCAACGTAGGCTCCTGAGTTTGGCGGTGCAGTATAATAGACCAGTTCTGGCTCCATTGTTTCCTTCGTCACCCCGAACACCAGAAGGTTCGGGGTCCCGGTAAGCAGCTTCTTATCCGCGGCAATTTCAATTGCGCTTTCCAGGCGCTGAGTCAGCCTCCCCTTCTGAGAGATAACGAGTCTGAGGAAAATTTCGCTATCAGTCTGGTCCCTTATTTCAGAAATTCCAAGGATTTCTGCAATGCCACCCTTATCAAATGCCCCGTTGTGTGCAAGATAAATATCCATATCCTGATCGGATGCATGGAAAGGGTGGGAGTTGACGACCCCATGCGGTTCCTGGGGTGAAGCTTTCCTGGCATGGACGATCATGAAACCGTTGTGTGCTGATACAGGATTTGAATCATATACCGGAACTGCTGTCCTGTAATGTACTAGATTCTCACCCGAGAGTGTAACATATCCCCAGCCGTCCGAATGCATCGGGGGATCTATTCCCATTGCGTCCAGCAATGGATCGTTTCTTGCAACGTCCTGAAGCGACAGGAAGATTTCCGGGAATACCTGCGAAAACTCGCCAACCATGGCAAACATTCTGCACATTCAGATTCACCTAGACTCACAAAACATGCTGCTGACATGTAACTGTCAGGCGTATATTCCATTTTGCCTTCTCCCTGGCATTATGGAAGTGAATCCAGTTTATAGATGTTTTAAATAAATCCGTGCAATGAAGTTTTCCTGGGTGAGAGCCGCCAAATGATAAGGATATCTGAATTGAGGAAGGTCTACAGTGACGGGACTGTAGCACTCGACGGGATTGATGCCGAGATGGAAAAGCGGGTCACTGCCGTGATAGGGCGGAACGGCGCAGGAAAGACTACTATGATGCGGATACTTTCTACTCAGCTCGCTCCGACATCCGGAAAGGTTTTCATAGACGGGCTTGACGTCATGAGACAGACCACGGAGGTGAGGAAAAAAATAGCCAGCATCCCTCAGGAGGCTACACCAATAGGAATCCTGACTCCGGAAGAGCACGTTACCCTTTACCTGATGGCACGGAATTTTTCACACGCTGACGCAAGAAGGGAGACACTCACCGCTCTGGACAACCTCGGGATAAGGGAATACAGGAACAAGCCTGCAGATACATTATCCGGCGGTACGAAGAGAAAGATATTTGTCGCGATGGCCATAGCATCCAATGCTGACACGGTGTTCCTGGACGAACCTACGACAGGGCTCGATCCTGTATCCAGGATGGAGGTGTGGTCATCCATAAGAAAGCTGGATGGCAACATCATCGTAACCACGCACTATATGGAGGAGGCGGAAGAACTTTCGCAGGAAGTGTTCCTTGTGGACAGGGGGACTGTGATAGAAAGAGGTGAAGTGAAGGCTCTGCTCTCCCGTTTCAGCGGAAAACTAAGGGCAGAAAGCCATTCGCCGATTGATGGCGCCACGCAGATATCCAACACCTTCATCAAGTACATACAGAGCGGGGAGGTGGAGAAATATGCATCCATGGGATGCACCATAAAGAGGATCACGCTGGATGACATCTTCATAAACAGGGGCGTGGACGTTGAATCCTAGGTTCTCCCTCTACTTTGCATGGTACTACGGCTTCAGGGTGATTGGAAGGGGTTCATCATATGTTATCGCATCCATTGCCACTCCCCTGACCCTCCTCTTTCTTGTGTTTGTCCTGTCCCACGGACAGCTGGTGGAGTACGCCGTGGTTGGAGGATTTGTGAGCTTGATAGCGTCAAATGGCCTGACAAGTGCTTCGGATGCAGCCTTCCTGAGGCTTCAGGCAAAGATTCAGGATCTGTTCATAGCGACCAGCATAAGCTCCACCGATTACATGATAGGTCTGACCCTGAGCTTCCTCCTTTTCACGACTCCAGGCATAGTGCTGTATGCAGCCCTTTCACTTTTGTACCACCTGTTCACCATAGAACGCGTTTTGGTACTGGTTGCTGTGCTCTTCATGCTGGCCCTGTCCACATCGGCGATCTCCTTCATAATAGCTGGTGCGATCAGGCATATAAGGAACGTGTGGGGGATAGTGGGCATTCTCTCAATAATAATGACGGTCCTGCCGCCGACATACTACCCATACACTTACCTCCCAAGGTCAATAATTTACATTCTCGCAATATCTCCGGCCACGCCTGCTGCAATAATACTTCAGGGTGCCTTCGGCCTGTCGCCGGAATTCCTTGCCATGATACTGGTTCTTGTGGGAGAAACCATAGTTTACCTGTCATTGGCCAAGTATTTCACGAGGTGGAGAGAAAAATGACTCACTGCCGGTAGGGCAGAATTGAAATGAGTTCCTGGAAAGAACGCAGCCAGGAAACAAAATTGCCCGGCTGCTTTACGCTTGTGCCTACTCGCCGGGATATGGCCTTTCGGAACTGTTGGACCTGTGACCGCCATAGGATCTTCCCGGATAGGAGTTTCGGCCGTAACTGCTGTTTCCTCCGCGCCTTCCACGGTCAAATCTTCTGTGGCTGTCATTGTCCCTGCTTTCAGATCTTCTTGGCTTAAAATCAGCCATCTCCAGGGACACTTCCTGGCTTATCTGAGAGTCGAGCTCAATGCACTTCATCCTTATCTTCACAGAATGCTCGATTTCCCTGATCAATGTCATTTCATCCGGGCTTACAATGGAAAATGCCGATCCATCTGCACCCATCCTTGCTGATCTTCCAACGCGGTGAACATATACGTATGGTTCAGAGGGCGTATCATAATTAATAATGTCTGAAATACCGGTTATGTCAAGGCCCCTTGCCGCAACGTTTGTCGCAACCAGGAACTGGGCAGTTCTCCTGAATTCCTGAAGGGCCTTTTCCCTCTGCGCCTGTCTCAGGTCGCCGTGCATCACTGTGGCCTTGTATCCTTTCCTGACCAGTGCATTGTAAAGGTAATCCGCGTTCCTCTTTGTATCGGAGAATATGATGGATTTCTTTGGCTTGAATTCACTGATATACGTGAAAAGCGTCTCGAGCTTTGCGGATCGCTTTGACATGGCATACTTGTGTGATATGGAGTTCACGGTGAGCTCCTTGTCTGCGCTTATGTTGAGGTACTGCGGATTTTCCATGTACTTTTTAGATAGCTTGGCTATTCGTTCAGGCATGGTTGCAGAGAAGAGCATGACCTGCTTCTCCTTTGGCATCACGGACATGATGTATTCAACATCCTCCATGAACCCGAGGTCCAGCATCATGTCTGCCTCGTCGAGAACCAGTATCTTTGTCTGGTTGAACTTCAGCTCACCCCTCTCCATAAGGTCTATTATCCTGCCCGGGGTTCCTACCACGATGTTTGGCTGCCTCCTGAGGGAATCGATCTGGACATTTATTGATGCCCCTCCGTAAACCAGGGTTCCCTTTAGCTTTGATCCTGCCGTCAATTTCTGCACTACGTTAAAAACCTGTATTGCAAGTTCCCTTGTCGGAACAATGATTGTGGCTGCCGTCTTGTCCTTGGCAGTCAACATCTGGATTATGGGTACCAAAAATGCTCCCGTCTTTCCCGTTCCGGTCTTGGACTTCACTACTATATCCTTTCCAGCCAGTGCCAGCGGGATTGCCTTTTCCTGGACCTCAGTGGGAGTCGTGAAGTTTATCTTGTTTAGCGCTTCTTCTAATTCCTGTTTCAGGTTAAATTCTTCGAAAGTTGTCATCTTAACACACTTGTAAATAAAAATCAGAATATTGTTAATGACCCTGCTTTTATTTCTGACCTTGTATTGCAAACAAGTATATAAGTAATATTTAACTTTTTCTAACATGCCTGCATTTCGCATGCTCCAGGAATCAATGCGCTAAACCTGCCACAGTTGGTCTGGCAAAACAGCGCAATGAAATTCAGATGTTCATCTTGCTCATCCCGAAGATGATCAGGCCAAAGCCGACAAACGAGAAAGTTACGGAAAGCCAGCTGCTGATCTGGTGCGGTCCGATTTCACTGCTGATCGTGGGGAACAGGTTGTAGAAAAGGAAAGTGGGAACCGAGATTATGAGCAAGATGAGCCCCACTGCGATCATTAAAACCTCTCTCCTGTTTTCCCTGTACAGCGTCCTTGCCCGGGTCATGAAACTCTCAGTGTGATCAGGCAAGGCCGGACACCCCCAGAAGAATGTAGGCAAAGGCGAACAGGATCACTGGAAGGGTTTTTGTCCCGACCGAAAAGCTCTTTCCCATTCTTGCAGCCCAGTACCACGACAGGATGAAGAAAGCGAGCGACAGCGTGACCAGCACTGCAGATATGACAAACAGCCCGTTGAGGTAATTGGCATAATTTCCAAAAACGGGAGAAACCATGCCGGAAACGGGTTCATTGTACAGGTTTGCAATCGGCTTGATTACCAGCCCGTAAAGTATGAGCGGAACGGCAGCAACCATGTAAATTATCATGGATGTGTAGTATGACGCCAATGGGCTAATCTTCACTCCCGTGCAAACACCCCCTCATTCTTGAGATATACAAGGAACAGCAGTGACATGAGAATGAGGTTAAGCGAGAGCAGCACGGTCCAGATAGTTTCGTAGTTTGAGACTGCTGTAACGGCGACATACCACATACCAGCCGCGATAACGAACTGTATCGCCACAATGACATAGAGAAGCAGGCTAATTTTCATTTTTCACCAGATCCTTTTTTGCGAACCTCATTGCATACACCGTGAACACCGACACCATGGTTATGCCCCACCACATGGCCATGGTAAGCAGGCGTGTCTGCGTGAGCCCAGGCTGGGAATACCCCCACAGCCCCATTATGAAAAGCGCTATGATATAGAACACACCGAAAACTGTTATCATCGGTCTCTCCAGAGCACCCTTCGATTTGTAGCGATCTATGAAGGGGATGAACAGGAGGGAGATGAAGAAGAATGTGACAAGAGGCACTCCTCCAGTTGTAAGCCCGTATCCGGCAAGATCCATCAGCTTATAGACGGGCATTATGTACCAGTCCGGGAACGGTGTCAGCCCATAAAGCAGGGCGCCGTAGGCAGGGGGAAGCACCTGCATGAAAAACGCCGAGAATATCAGGATTATGGCAATGAAGATCAGCGAGGTGAAGACAGTGTAGATGAGGTTGATGGGGTACCATGGATAATATTTCTTCACGGCCTTTTCCTCTTTTTTGTCAGAGAGGTTGAATGGACCGGATTTCTCAAACAGGAAGAAGTGCAGGAAGGCTATGAGTAGGATCAGGCCGCCGATTATTGCGACGTGCAGCGCAAGAAGGTGTCCCACAGTGGAAGCTGTCGAGGCATTGCCAATTAGAAGCGCTATGAGCCAGTTTGAAAGTGCGGGCATAAGCCTGCCGATGACACTCTCTTCAACAAGAAGCTCCATAACATGCAGCGCGGAAACGCCAATGTATGTCTCTGACAGCAGGTACCCCAGCACAGCCTCAACGTATACAAGGATGAAGAGCACCACACCAAGGATCCACTGCAGCCAGCGGAATCTTCCCTTGTAGGCCCCAACAAAGTAGTTCCTGAACATGTGCACGTAGATGATTATGACCATCGCATATGCCATGAACAGGTGGGAAGTAAGGAGAAGGCGACCAAAATAAACGCCATTGATAATCTCCTGTGTCGATCCGTATGGATTTCCCTGCTCGAAATAGTAGAACAGCAGGATCCCTGATACAGCCAGGTATATGAGGCAGGTCATCAGGAATGATCCGGTCCAGTAATCTATCCTGAACTCTTTTTTTGTAACGGACCGGAGCGAGATTTTGTATGACCCGGGAGGAGACTCATCCTCTTCCAGGACGTTCATCAGGTTGTAGTCGTTCTTTTCTTCCATATCAATTACCAATCAATAGTTACCCGGCCATGGGCCATTTGAGCTCGTAACAACTGTAGTCTTGTAAAGTGAAGTGTTTCCCTGGTACAGCGTCAGGGCCGTCCCGCCGGACAGGTTTTCCTCCTGTACCTCGGAGCCATAGGTCTCCCCGTTCGGCTGCCAAAGATGTGTCCTTATGACGGCATTCAGCGGATTCATCCCGGTTGCATAGATGCGATCCGTTGCAGCGTCGTATTCCAGCGTTACCTGTGGAAGGGAGTGGTTTGCGGGACTCGGGGCTGGACCGCTGTTGTAAAGGTTGTCATGCCCCTTTGTGGGGTCATACTGGCTCCCATGGCACTTGCAGTAAATCAGGCCGTATGGCGGCCAGTTTTCCGGCGTGTATCCTATGAGCTTCGCCTCAAAGGGGATATTCTGCGCTGGGTTGTACCTCAAAAGCGGAGCTATGCACCCAAGGTGCTGGCATATGCCGCTGTATGCCGTAATGTCACTGTTTGGGCCAACGCCACCCGGAATAGTGATTCCCCTCAACCGCACAAGTATGTTGGGCTCATCCTGGAGAGGGTAATTGAAAACCATTATGGGGTACGAACTCGTGCTCTCGTTTGCATAGGGGATCTGACTTGCAAGAATGGGATTGTCCTCCGGATCAACAAGTATTGCTCGGGGATATGATGTCAGGACTGGCTGGTTGCGTGACTCCGGGACAAAAAATCTCTCGGCAGAGAGTGATCCGAGAGCCAGAGCGCCCGCGGACAGTCCAAAAAGTTTCAGAAGCTTCCGTTTGTCATTATCAACTGACTCATCCTTCTTGGTACTCATTATAAATCAACTTTGCAGTTTGTTTATGAACCCATTATAAATAAATTTTTTCCATGGTACCGCTACATTGCGTATCATGTGGTATCAGCTACAACATGGGACCAGTTAAATTGTGGCTCCAGTGTAATTGATGCCGTGCAGAAGGATCCGTCAACATGTGGGGATCAATATTTAAAATATCATCCGGAATACAGTGACGAGCTGAATGAGTTCCGTTAACGTGTGTTTTGTCCATGCCCCCAGCATATACGATTTCAGGACACGCGACCTAAAGGAAGGGCCCATCAGCGACGTTGTTCCCTCAACTCCCGTATTTGAGATGTACCCGGTGGGTTTCATCAGCATGCTTTCATACCTCACCAGGAACGGATACTCTGCACGGATATCAAATCTGGCCGTCCTGATGCTGTCCAGCAGGAAATTCGATGTGGAGGCCTACCTGAAGAGCATAGATGCCGACATTTTCGGGATAGACCTGCACTGGCTCCCCCACGTCCACGGAGCATTCGAGATATCAAGGCTCATCAGGAAAATCCATCCAGAATCCCGGATACTGTTTGGGGGGTTCTCCTCAACTTACTTTGCCGAGGACATCATGGAAAGCAACCCCAACGTTGATTTTGTAATGGCGGGAGATTTTGTGGAAGACCAGGTGATGAAGCTAGCGGAAGCTGTTGAAACCGGAAAGCCACTTGACACCATTCCCAACCTCCTGTACAGGGAAGGATCGGCAATAAGGAAAAATCCAAGATCCAGAGACCCTGAAGCTGTTGCAAGGGTATTCATAGACTACAAGACGCTTGTGAGGAACTCAATAAAATACCATGACATAAAGGGGCACCTCCCCTATTATTCATGGATCACGAATCCCGTGGGAATGACAATAATACAGCGAGGCTGCCAGTTCAACTGCGGGTTCTGCGGCGGATCTAACTTCGCGTACAGGAATAATTATTATGATATATCGCCCGTGAAAAGGGATCCGGAAACCATTGCCCTCGAGCTTGAAGGAGTGCAGGACACCATAAACTCTCCCGTCTTCCTTGCAGGAGACATAAATGCCACAGGTGAGAAATATTATACGGCCCTGCTACAGGCCATAAGGGGGAGAGGCATAGACCTGCCCCTGCTGACCGAATATTTCGTCCCTCCGCCTGAGGAATATTTCAGGGTCTTTTCCAGGGCTGTTCCCGATTTCGCATGTGAAATATCCCCTGATTCCTCGGATCCAGGCATTAGGAAGGAAACGGGGAGGTTCTACACAAACCAGGAGCTTGAAAAGTCAATACAATACGCCGCGGAATATGGATCGAGGAAGTTTGACGTGTATTTTTCCATCGGCCTTCCCCTGCAAACAAAGGAAAGCGTCACGCGGGATGCTGATTACCTTGATTCTGTGATGAGGAAATACTCTTCTGAGGGGATGCCTGTCTACGGGTTCATATCGCCGCTCACCCCTTTCCTCGATCCAGGATCGCTATTTTATGAGATGCCGGAAAAATACGGATTCAGTATAAATGCCCACAAAATCATGGATTACTACAACCTTCTCGACAGGGGAAAGTCCTGGGAGGATTTCCTGAATTACGAGACCAAGTGGATGAGCAGGAGCGATATGGTAGAGGCAACTTACCAGTCAGGAATCCGGATGGTCGAGTCTGGAAGCAGGATGGGGTATATAGACAGCGCCAGCGGAAAGAGGATAGTCAACAACATATTGAACTACATGAACGGGGAATCATACACCCCCCAGAGCGACAAGAGCAAGCACCTGACGTACCTGGTAAAGGAGATTGACTGGTCAAGGAAGCATGGGATCAGCGCCTTTTCCATGATGATATTCTCCTATTCCCTCTTTGAGCGGATAAGGCGGACAATCACGTGCAACTGAACCTGCCGGAATTATTTCCTCCGCCTCAATGCGACATATATTCCTGCAATGGCTGCGATCAGAACCGCTAGCACTATATATCCAAGGAGGGGATTGAACACGTGGAGGCTGGCATCTGGAGAGTAAAGCCAGGATATCGCTGGATCTCCATGAAGGTCGTATACATACAGGATCACGGTATGATTTGACGAGATCACCACGGAGAAATTTGAATATTGCTGGTTCCCCACATAAACCCTGCTATGGATCAGCTCTGATATGTTGACGCCGCCAAGAGATGGGAATGGAGCGGTTATGATGAGCGATCCATTGGAAGATGCTGCGGAAAAGGTTGCGCTGATGACGCCGCCGGAGTTGCTCAGGTTCCCCACTTTTACGCCGAATCCAACGACAGAAATGCCCCCCAAGCTGTCTGATGACGTAGCCGCGGGTTCTGCTTGCAACGTGAAGTTCATTTCCCTGCTTGAGGAGATACTGATTGGGTCAGATACCGGGAAATACCCGTAAGCATAGACTGATACCGTATAATTCCCGGGCTGCAGCCATAAGAAGTAGTATCCGCTTGAGTTGACATAGGCTGTGAAATTCTGTGCAACAACCGATGCCTGGTATGGTTTTACATAGCCCGAAAGAAGGATGGATTTGTAAGGCACAAGGGAAACATTATGCCACGAGACATTCAGGAGCAGTATGGAAACTTGGAACTCCAGGGAATGGTAACCATTTGCCGAAACAGTCACATAATAGGTACCTGGAGGCAGGGAGGCGTTAAAGGACCCGTTGAATGCCGGTATAAGCAAGCCGTTGGCAGTAATTGTGGCATTCCCCGGAGCCAGGGAACCTTCCAGGAAGCCGTAAAATGCCATGCGTGTCAGGTTGATCGATATGGACGTGTTTTTTCCGGAAGATATGACAAAGTAATCAGCGAACGCCTGGTACCCATTCAGGGAATCGGAGAGAATATAAGATCCCGGAAGAATGTACTTCGTGAACGTATTGCCCACCTTGCCCTGATAGTTCCCATTGAGGTACAGGCTGGTTCCGCTCTGTGAAATTGCCAGGTTCAGCATCCCGAGCTCTATGAAATTCAGGAAGACGTTCATGTCGCTCCCATTGACGTCAACCTGCCCTCTTACTGTCGAGTACCTCGGTCCAGCTGAATCATGATATCCAAAGGTGCCGTTCGGCATTTCATACACTATTGTTGAAGAAGTGCTGTTCTCTGATTGTCCATTGGTAAGGTTGAGGTACCACAATGATCCGCTTCCCAGGCCGGTCTCCGTGAACGAAATAGTGTAGTCTATTGCTTTGGAGAAAGACACATCCCAGGTTACAGCGATCCCGTTTACGGTTATGGAACCATACGTTACGTTGGAGGCGTAGCCAAGAACTATCTGGACCCAGAAACTGTATGTGCCGTTGATTGACCTGAAGCCTATCTGGCTACCAATTGTACTGTTCACTGTGGAGTTATCATAGAAAATAGCCCACTTGGTTGACTGGGGAAGGCCTGATTCCTTGAATAAAACGCTGTAAAGGTAAGGGTTGAAGGTGACGTTTATGGACTGGCCTGCACCGTTCACAGTGAGTATACCCGCTGTATGGTTGTAGTAGTCCTTGTTCATCGTGGCAACTGTGTAGGAATAGCTTCCATTGGGCAGAGCTACGGAGATGGTGCTCGAGGACGATGAATAACTGCCCGCTCCAGAGAGGTTCACGTACCAGCGGGTGCCTGGTGGCAGGCCAGTCTCCGTGAAGTTAGAGGAATAAATGTTCTGCGTTGAGATCGCCCTGTATCCTCCAGCTACCAGCGTGAGATCGCCAAGGTTATACTGTTTCGAGGATGTACTTACCGAGACGGGGTATGATCCAGGCATAAGCGTCACGTTCACATCTGGCCCGGAGAAAGGATAAGCTGTTCCGTTCACGTAGAGAGTACCGGATGATGCCAGAGGTACAGAAACATTCAGTATGGCTATGCCTGACCTCTTCATATTATGGTTACCGATACGGAATGTCATTCCAGCTGAATACTGTACTCTCTTTCAGCTTGTCCGGTAATACATATGATTACTGGACACAGGATGTTGCATTTTTGAACACTTCAAACCGCACCATGTACATTATCGATAATGTATGGAATCTCTCTTCCAGTAAAGCCAAAATCTATAATTCAACACTCAGCGGAACTGGTCTGTGAACCGCCGGCGGGCCCGCCAAGGATAAGTTCAGAATCGTAAAAATTGCCGAGAGGCGTATATGAATTGCCGTTGACCACAAACGCCGGGGCAGAAGCCCCCTTTGCGAAAATAAACTCCGGAGAGTCAAATGTGACCCACCCCGATCCTGCGTTGTACTGGAATTCCACGGTTGGTGTGCCGGAAGAGAGCGTTGAATTTAACCTGAAGGCAAGCGTAAATGGATAACTTTCCCCCGGCTTGCTTCCTGTGGGCACGCCCCCGATGTCATAGTAAAATCCTAGACTGGCGTTCACAACACCAGTTCCGCTGAGTGTTGAATTATAGATTTTGGCTTTACTGGAAGAGAGATTCCATACATTATCGATAATGTACATGGTGCGGTTTGAAGTGTTCAAAAATGCAACATCCTGTGTCCAGTAATCATATGTATTACCGGACAAGCTGAAAGAGAGTACAGTATTCAGCTGGAATGACATTCCGTATCGGTAACCATAATATGAAGAGGTCAGGCTTGCGTTATATGTCTGTAGATTGCTGATATTGATCATGCCCTCGAATGAGCTGGTATTGTATTGGTAAGGTGTGCCTCCCGGACCTAACCCAAAGTCCGCAATTCCCATTGGGGCGGGCTCCTGCGAGTATAAAAGAGAAGGGTTTACGGCAGATTGGGTCATTATCGTGCTATTGCCGGAGGGTGACTTTACTGGCGAAGCATCGTAGATGTAATGTGCCGGCTTAGCCGCCTCTGTTCCCGTATGTGAAACAGGGACATGAACTGCAGCAGCAAACGCGAATCCGGGATAAGTGATCGATATTATTGCAACTATGACCAGAGCAAGCAACTTCTTTTGTGTCATGAACAGTAAAGAGTTTATTCATACTCGTAGATATATTTTTCCTGCACATCGATCGGTTTTAGCAATTCCGTTGTATTGATTTAGATCTTTATCTAAGGTCTGTCAACTTGCTTCTTTCCCCAATTTCTAAACGTATTCTTAGACATTGCAGCACCTCCATAGAAAAAATAGTGGTTTTAGGTGGTTGGTGTATAGAATGTATAGGTTACCTTGAAGTTATAGGCTTCAACTTTCGCATCAGAGTTCGGCGCGTATAGATTTAGCGACCATTTTCCCGGTGGTAGTTCCACTGAAACATTTATTACCTTCTGTGGCCCAGCAATATAGGTGGAGCTATTATACAGATAACTATTACTCGCACCTATTTGGACGACATTATTGTACTCAAAGGTTATAAAAAAGTAGATGGTTGAGTTAGAAACTATGTTTCCAGTTAGCAGTCCGGGCCAAGTGAGGTCTAAAGGTGAACCAAATGCATCTCCTGCATTCACGGAAGTATTGGCTGGAAAGTGGCAAGGAATGAATATCAATTCATGATGGAATCAATGTATCGGGGTGCGCACAACGATACTTGGGAATTCTCAGACAATCAGGGATTAATGAGCACTTCTTATTCGACAACATCTGTAGAAAGTCCCTCAATATATTCCGTTCAGAACAGTTATAACCATGTGTGGTTCAGAGATTCGTGGACCTTTTCATATCATTACTACGGTTTTACTTACACATTTCCCAA
>JAMDAM010000042.1 GCA_023484805.1 Thermoplasmatota archaeon
TCTTTCCTTTCTGGGTGTGTAGGATTCGAACACTTATATTGACGCCGAGGGAGAGATTCGAACTCCCGATCCACAAGGGAACCAGATCTCAAGTCTGGCGCCGTACCGCTGGGCCACCTCGGCAGAAAATGCTATTTATCTTCTTAACCTGCCGTTTGATCTTATGGACGGTCTGCTTTTGCTGCTGCCCTTTCTTCCAGTTCTAAGGCCCCTTCCCTTATATCCGGCAGAAGTAAGTCCCCTGTATACTCTTCCGGTGTTCTGGGGTTCTGCGACCCACGAAATCTTAGAGTCGTTGAGGATCGCTGGATGTGCCTTGTCAACGGCTATAATCTCATAATACTTGTACTTGCCATCCTCGCCGGCATAATAGGAGTTAAGCACTTCCATGTTTGGGTACTTGTCAGCAACCCTTTCTTCAGCGATCCACTGAATACTCTTTTTCCTTGTAAGTTTGCTGTAGGCCATTCTTCTGGGTCTTCTTCCGCCCATGATCTTTGGACGGTTGCTTCCACCCCTTCTCACCCTGGATCTTACTATGATGTATCCATCCTTGCTTTTGTAACCAAGGGCTCTCGCCCTGTCAACCCTCGTCGGTCTCTCAAGCCTCACTGTTGAGGGACTGCTTCTCCATTCTGCCATTCTCTGCTTGTGTAATCCATAAATCTCGGATCTCTTCAGATCTTTCCAGGCATTCCTGACTAAGCTGTATGTAGTAATAGTTTCTGCCATTTTGTTCTACCCTGATGATGTGGTATTTCTTAAGGGTTATAGAATATTTATATTTTGGCACGCATAAGAGGCTTGACAGTAATCCAAAAAAAAACGATAGGTAAATAACGAATGTAATGTTTTGGTGAGAGTGAAGGGATCTCCATACCGTAAGCGGTATTTCCTATTCCATCATCCGGAAATGAGTGGCCTCCTTAACACTTTGTCAGGTGACCTGTACAGGTCAATGAAATGCAAGTTGAAGTTCAGTGAGGGAGAATATTCAATATTTTTGACAGACCAGTTCAGGAAGCAGGAACTTTCGGAATATATGTCTTCATATTATGGTGACGTTGAAATAGTTACAGTCAGCGGTACCATCAAGAAGTGCAAGACCGTTATGTTGGGATCTCACCAGAAGGGCAAAGAGAGCCTAACTGCTCTGAGATGATCCTGCTTTCTTCAACACATCCTCCTCCTTCTCCGATATCACCAGCTTATCAGCCAGGGATGCATACCCCTTCCTGTCCTTCCTTGAAATATATGAAAAGAACCACATGTAGTCCATTGCAGTCGAAGTGCTTGAGTGTGTCAGCCTCCCCAGTTTTGCGGCTATGGACTTACGGCTTGATCTTGTGCCCTTCATCCTGGACATCGCAGAAATATATGATGGAAACTGGTATTTCACGAAACTCTGGTTCCTTTTTCCGATTCTTGTCGAGACGCCGGCTGCAATTTCCTCGGAGTATCTCTTGAAGGCATAGTGCTGCTTCTTCAGCACTCTGCCGATGAAAACGTCAGAAAGTGAAATCAGGTCAAATGCGTTGGCGAGGTCCTCAAACTCCTTTGCCTCCTCGGGAAGATTCTTGTCAATCCACATAAGGTAATCCTCGGTGCTGAATTCATCTTCCTTGCTCATCAAAGCATCAAGCACATCGTCATACGTACTTGACTTGAAGGTTGATATCATAATGTTGAAAGGGCTCTCAGTTTCGTCCCTGTAGGAAAAATCAAAATCATGTGTCTTGCCGCCGGATCCGCCGCAAAATGATTCCAGGTCGTTTATTATGCTCCTGAGATCCATGGAATCCCTGTCCATTACCTCATTGATGAGGGACTGCGGAAGGCTGACCATCTCACTGTCAAGGATATACCTGATTCTTTTCATGAGTTTCAGCCTGAATTGCTTGTAGTCATTGGTGTTCTTCCTCTTGTACGGCGAGAAATCGATCACCATGGCGTTGTCCGCTATTTCACGGTTCTGTCCCCTTCTACGGAACTCATAGAAATCGTTCATGGTGATTATGATAGGGTTTCTGGTTTCCCTCACCACCCTGGCAAGTTCAGCGGTACCGCCTGAATCACCGCCGGTTTCCGCAGACCTTGACTCAAACATGTTGTCGGCCTCATCCACCAGTATAAGCTTTCTTGTCACGTTTCCAGGGGATGCAAAACTGGTAATGTCAGAATAGAGGGAAGCCATGAGTGCAACCCGCCTGACGCTGTCCCTGTTCCGCTGATCAGACGCGTTCATCTCTACGACATTCCACCCTGCGTAGTTGGCGATGGCATATGCGCAGGACGTTTTTCCCATACCTGGTTTTCCGTGCAGTATAAGCGTGGTTTTTGCGGGAGCCCCCTCTTTCCACGCTTCAACCCATTTGCTGAGTTGCGTCAGCGTCTCGTCGCTGACTATGAGGTCTCCCAGTGTCTGTGGCCTATACTTCTCTATCCAGGGCATCCAGTTACTGAAGCGGTTTAGGCATTTAGTCATTTTTGTCGATGGGCAAGATTTATCTCGTGCGTTAACTATGCACCTGCAGTTGCTAAGCCGCAAGTCCTCCATCATAGTATCGCAGAACGTGATAAGCGCCCTGTTCGGTTATGTAGGGCTTTTCTTCATAACGCGATTCATAGGCGTCGAGGCTTTTGGTTTCCTCGCATTCGGAATGGGATTTGCGGGCACAATGTCCCTGGTGACGGACCTTGGGTTCACAACTGCAAACGTGAAGACACAGGCGGAGGGCAAAGACATTGCCGAGAGCAATGGCACCTTCCTAGCCATAAAGCTCGCACTTGGAATTATCTTTGTCATCGTAACCCTTAGTGCCCTCTTCGTATGGACCGACATTCTTCACAGGGGTTTCGAGAGTCCGGTTGAATACTGGGTCGTAATTGCCCTCATACCCTACTATTTCTTCAACAGTCTCATAGGGTTTACGAACTCATTTTATACAGCAAACCTCTCGCCGACGCGTCTCGCAATCCCTCCGCTCATTGAGGCAATACTGCGAAACTCCATATTCATATTTCTCGGCCTTGCATTCTATTACAATCTCCCGGGCCATGAGATTATAAGCGGGGCGATCGCCCTTGGCCTGACATACAGCGTAACATATACCACTTACTTCCTGGTCTCGCTCTACGTGGGCAGACCATGGAAGATTGGCAGGCCAAGCTGGAATACATTCAGGAAATACAGGAAGATAGCATTGCCGCTCGCATTTTCCACTGCGCTTGGAACCATCAACGGTAATATCGATAAGGTAATCATACAGTTCTTCTGGCAGGCCACAGCTACAGCCGCATTTTACGCTGACCAGAAGATTGTGCTGCTCATATCCAGCCTGTCAAGTGCAGTATCCGTCTTTTTCCTCCCGATGCTTTCCAGGATACATGCCCACGGAACGAGGGAGAATTTTTCCTCATCAGTAAAGGAATACGAGCGTTTCATCTCACTTTTCATACTTCCCTTTGTTGTTCTCTTCATTGTTTATTCCAGCGAAATCGTGAACCTTTTCAGCGCGGCTTTCATATCGTACTCAGTAATCCTTGGAATCCTGGCGGTTAACATATATTTCTCCATAACGCTTTCTCCATATTCATCTGCCTTGATAGCCAGGGGAAAATCACCAGTTATTGGAATCCTCTCTCTTCTGTCTGTCATTGCCAACATAATTCTGAACTTCATCCTGGTGCCTCCTGTGATATTTGGGACCAGGGTCTTCTCGCTTGGCGTTGCTGGCGCAGCAATCAGCACACTTATGGTGACGCTTGTCAATTACGTCATACTGCAGACAATGCTGTACAGGTCACATGGTGCAGGCTTCAATTTCTATCTCGCAAAGCAGCTTATTCCAGCAGGAGCAGAAGCAGCTTTCCTTCTGGGCGTTTCGATGTTGATAAACGTCAAGGACATACTCGTCCTGCTCCCCGTATCCGTGGCTTCAATACTTGTTTTCGTAGGGATAGCGATGATAATCAGGGAAGTCTCTCTTGAGGAGATTAAAATATTCATACAGGGCATGAACCCCCTCGGTTTCAGAAAGTCGCTCGAGGAGGAAATGTCAGGGAAGAAGTGAAATATCGGAGCATCCACCTGCCTTCATGCAACGGCTATTGAAATCCAGGTTTAGGCCTAGTAATGCTTTCATGGATGTTAATCTGCATTGACAAATCATTGCCCTATGATAGCAAATCATGTAACTTCCCCGCCAAATATCTGATAATTGTACAATCCTGAAATACGAACAGATCACTCCTTAGGGTCGAATGGCGCAACCAGTCCGAAATGTATTTCATGTCGTTTCATGAAATACATTTCGGACAGAATTTAAGAGCTTTTTCAGCATATTTATAACCATGGACAAAAAGATAGAGAACTTCTTCTGGTTATTTGCCGGAATAGTCGTGGTAATGGCTGCAGCGGGAATAATTCTTTCCGTGTTTTTTAGAGATGGATATGCAGGCAGCAGCTATGATCAATTTGGCATGATGGGTGGCTATGGATATAATGGAATTGGTGTTTTCCTGCCAATAATTGGGGTCATATCGGTGATATTTGCAATGATATTCATGTTTTTCATATTAGAGATCCTTCGCGATCCTCACCATTCATCGACAAACAGTAATGAAGCCATAAAAATAGCCAAGCAGAGACTTGCCAGGGGCGAAGTATCAGAAGAGGAATATGAACAGATCATCAAGACCATAGGGAAACAGGTGCACGAATGAACAGGTACGGATTTCTCGGAATTGCTGTTGTCTTGTTCATATCGGTGCTGCTGATATTTTCAGCCGTTTATCTATGGGGCGGATTCGCGGGAGGCAGCCATGAGAATTATGGCTTCATGAACCAGTCAGAACTGTCGGCAATCAACACAGCTTCACCAGGTGTTAATGTCTCTCAGGAAAACTCAACGGTTTTTGTCAATGGATCAGCGCATCTGGCAGTGATGGCTGGCCCAATGAACGCACCCAGCATGTACAGTTTCGAAATATTGGGGGTAATCAACCCTGAAATCCAGATAACCCGGGGATCTGATATTCAATTCACCGTTGTCAATATTGACAACGACTCGTACCATAACTTTGTGTTAAGTACATCAGGACCACCATATCCAGATTTTCCTGGAATGGAAATGATGTCAGGCAGTTCCGGCGGATATGGATATGCCTCCATGACGGGCTATCTCCCGCCTGAAAACAACGGATTATATGCATACACGAACATAAGTTACAATTTTTCCTCTGCCGGCATATACTGGTACCTGTGTACATATCCCGGTCATGCTCAGGACGGTATGTTTGGAAAGATACTAGTTACATGAGAAAGGGATTGTGGATCATAGCTGGGAATTGGATTATTTAATGTATTCCTTACCTATGGTTTCCCTGGCAATTATCATCTTCATTATTTCCCTTGAACCCTCTGCAAGCTGGAATGATCGTACCCCTCTCAACGCCCACTCTTCAGGGCAGTCCCTGGAGTATCCGTAGGCTCCCTGCCACTGCAGTGCGTCGCTGATCGCGTCAAACGCCCACGTGGTCGATATGAGTTTTGCAACTGCAATCTGTTTGCTGACCTGGAACCTGGTGAATCTGCCGTATTTCTGCTCCTGGTCATAGGTCCACAGTGCCTTGTATCCCATCATCAGTGCCGCTTCCATCTTTGCAACGTCATCTGCAACCTGGAACTGCAATCCCTGAAATTTTGCAATCTCGCTGCCAAACGCCTTCCTTGACTTCATGTATTCTACTCCGTTATTGATTGAGGAAAGTGCGGCTCCTGCGCTTATCACTGCTATGAGCCCTCTAGCAAACTCAAAACCCTCATGTATGATCTTGAAACCGCCATTCTCCTTTCCAAGCATATGTTTTGCAGTAAGCTCTATGCCGGAAAACCTGAAGCTGCCCCATGAGGATCCTTCCCTGCCCATTTCCTCTGTGTATGATATGTCCAGCCGGTCACTGTATGGCAGATAGAATAGCGAAACCCCTCCAGTACCCTTGCTTGGGTCTGTCTTTGCTACGGTAACAAAGCCTCCTGATCTCTCCTTTATGTCCCTTATGAGAGAAATGAATGCCTTTTCTCCTTCCAGGACATATTTGCTTCCGTTCTTCTTAGCCACAGTGGTCATTGATCCGATATCTGATCCGAAATTCGGTTCAGTTGAGGCAATCCCGACTATTGACTTTCCCTTTGCAACATCGGGGAGAATTTCGGACTTGAGTTCATTGGTTCCGTACTTGTTGATAAGGTTCGTCCACGCATTGTCCACGAGGAAAAGAACAGGTATGGACATAGTCGGATCTGCCTTTGCGATCTCTTCCGCAACTATGCCTGTGGTCATGGCATCCGCTCCGAGTCCGCCATATTCCTCAGAAGCTGTCATACCCATGAGATTCATCCTTGCAAGACCCTTGAATATTTCATCCGGTATTTTTCTGGTCTTGATCATCTCCCTGATCTTCGGAGCAATCTCACGTTTGGCAAACTCCCTGACAGACGACCTGAGGTTTTCCTGATCTTCGCTGAATGAAAAATCCATAATTATCAGTTGGTTATGCCAAAAGCGTATAATTGATTATTGCACACATGATTTTCTCGGAGAAATGGCAAATTATAGCGATACTAATTTAATCCCTCGAAACATCATGTTCCCATGGCGGAATTCATCTGTTATTCATGCAAGAAGCTTGTCGTCACTGGGGAGAAATTTACATTTACGAAGAGTGGAGCTGTGCATTTTGACTGCTTTATATCCGAGAAGCGCAGGAGCATATCGGATGACAAGGTCCAGAAACTCAGGATCCTGAGCAGCGTACTTGAATCTGAACTTGATCATCTCCTTAACTTACTTGCAGCCAGATCCAGCGAATCTGAGGAATACAAGGAAGAGATGAGGATAAAGTACAAGGATATCGAGAAAGCGGCTGGAGAAACAACCTCGCTTATCAGCAAACTCTAAAGTTTCCTTTTTTTGCTGGCTATTTTACAATATCCTGTGCAGGAGAGCCACCTGACTTGCGACGGAGAGGTAGTCAGCACCCTTCCGTATTGTTATTTCTCTTTATACATTGGCCGTTCAATCAATTTAAGGGCTGCATATCAAAGGGGATGCATTCTGACAACCAAATATAAAAATTGTAATTCAACCAAACTTAAAGCCAGAATAAGCAGCCCACCTTGTGATTTGAGGTAAATATATTGTGGGAGATCTTAACTGGCTGTTCCGAAATTAGTTAAACAATAATGCTTTTATAGCTCTGCCAGAGTGATTTCAAAGGAACTTCGTGTTGCTTAGGCAACTGAGATCATCTTCTCGTCCCTTGCTTTGAAAATCTCATCGAAGTCTATTTTTGCGGTTGACGGATCCTTGCTGATTAGCGCAACTCTGCTGTCTCTCCTGTCAGCGGTGAACTGGTACCCTATCTTTCCTGCCAGCGCATTCGAAAATTCAAGTATGGAGTCATGTGATGGCATATTATCCATTGTCAGCTTTGTTATGGACTGCCCCACGTGAACGTATCCCTTGCATTCTATGAAATCAGGGTCAGCCTTGGTGTCGAGGGCCGCATACTCATCCAGATACGGCATGTTAACGTCTTTCACAAGTGTGTGCCTCAGAACGATTCTGGTATCAAGGGATGGCAACAGTTCAAGAGTTCTGTTGAAATTTTCCCAGGCATTTCCCAGGGCAGGATTCAGTACATCATTGAATATCTGCTTGGTTGGGCCTGCAACCGTCACATAAAGCTGCGTCGGAAGTGGATCCAGTTTTTCAAGCACCATTGGAAGTGTCCCATTTGTTACAAGAAAAGTTGTCATGCCGCGCTTTTTCGCAAGGGCAATAAATTCCCCCAGCCTCGAATACAATGTTGGTTCTCCCGTGAGTGAAATCGCTATATGCTTTGGGTTCTCTGCCTCCTCCCATCTCTCCTTTGTAACCTTGGCGTTTCCCTTGAACCCTGAAATCAACTTCCTGTGGGCCTTTATACTCTCCTCAAGTATCAGTTCTGGGTCGTCCTCATCGGAAATGTGCATGCTGTCGAAACCCTGGAATCTCCAGCAGAAAGTGCAATTTTCTGTGCACGAGTTAAGCGCAGGAGTCATCTGCACGCATTGGTGTGATCGTATGCCATAAAAGGTTCCCTTATAACAGCCTTCCTCGCCAGAAAGCTCCTTCTTGGTCCAGTGGCATACCTTAACGGCTGAATGTTTTCCAACTAGACCGTAATGTTGCTTCCTGTATACGCTGGCATACTTGTTTTCCACGATTCAATAAATATAAGCGATATTTAACTATTTTTAAATTATTTTCGCTGCAAATTAGGGAAGATATTCTGGGAGCATCTTCTCACATTCTCTTTGCCACGCTTGCAGCAACTATGATTGGGTCCCACACGGGATCAAATGGCGGTGAATAGCCTATGTCATCGAAGAACAGGTCATCCAGCGTAAACCCTGCCTGTATGGCCGTAGCAAGAACATTGAGTCTCCACGCGCCGTTGTCCCTGGATATGACCTGTGCCCCAAGTAGCCTGCTTGAGTTTTTGTCATACACTATCTTGATCCATGCCTCACTCCCGCCGGGGTAATATTTCGCCCTGCTGTGCGCCTTTATATATGTTGATGACCACTGGTATCCGTTCCTTGTCGCTTCCTTCTCGCTTAGGCCGCATAAGCCAATCTCAAAATCAAGTATCTTCACCAGTGTCGTTCCAATCGATCCAGGAAATTGAGTTTCCACTCCGCCTATATTGGACCCAACAACTCTCCCCATCTTGTTTGATACCTGCGCAAGCGGAAACCAACCGGGCTTTCCAGTGACAAGGTTGGTTGCCTCTGCGACATCTCCGGCGGCGTAGATGTCAGGATCTGAGGTTCGAAGCATCTTATCAGTGCTTATCAGGCCTTTATCTGAAACCCTGATCCCTGACTCCGAAGCAATTTCGCTGTTTGGAACAATGCCAGTAGCGAAGATAACAAGGCCAGACTGGTGTTTTCCGTGGTTTGTGGTCACTGTAAAACTGCCGTCAACTTTCTTCACTTCCAGTACAGCTGAATCGAATTCAAAATTGAATTTACCTGATATTGCCTTGAGAAAGTCTGCCCCAATGTCATCATCCAGCACCTGCAGGGGGCGACTGTGCTTTGATATGATCCTTACCAGTATGCCTCTTTTCTGTATAGAGTCCGCAATCTCCATCCCAAGTATGCTGTCCCCGATCACTGTCACGCTCCCTGCTCCGGCAACCCGATCATGAACCTCAATGCCGCTCTCAAGCGATCTTATGGCCAGCGCTCCGGATCCGGCGAATTCAGGAGGAATTCTTGGTCTGGCTCCGGTAGCAATGAGCAGCTTGTCATATTCGAGTGATGTCCCGTCGGAAAGGGTCACTCTCTTCGCTTTTCTGTCTATTTTGGTTACTGCTTTCCCAGTAATCACGTTAATTCCTCGCTTCTCCGTGAATTCGCTAAGTGGGTAGTGGATGAGGTCATTGCTGTCCTTCACCATACCTTCGATGTAATACGGAATGCCGCACTCAGCATAAGACACAAAGGAACCGCCTTCGACAACAGTTGCGGAAATGTTCCTGTCAAGCCTCTTAGCCTTGGATACGGCAGCCATGCCAGCTGCGCCTCCGCCTATAACCAGAAATCTCATGGATTGGAATAAAACGAGAAATAATTAATGTTGTGAACGTAATTGAAAATTACTGAAAAAATTCTCGGGAAAAGATTAAGGGTAAACCTTAGTCTTCGCCGCCTCCGGGTGGCGTTGGAGGAGCAGATCCGCCCTTTGATTTGGTTGCAATGACATCATCTATCCTGAGTATCATTACGCTCGCTTCTGTTGCAGACTCAATCGCCTGTTTTCCTACCCTGATCGGCTCGATGACTCCGGCCTTTTCCATGTCTTCCACTTCTCCAGTGAAGACATTGATGCCGTATGTCTTCTTTCCCTCCGCGTGCTTGCTCCTGATCTTTATCAGGACGTCAATCGGGTCAAGGCCAGCGTTCTCTGAAAGTGCCCGGGGGATCTCCTCAAGCGCATTTGCAAACTTCTCAATTGCGAGCTGCTGTCTTCCGCCTACTTTGGAGGCATATTCCCTCAGCCTGTACGATATCTCTGCCGCAGATGATCCTCCGCCAGTGACATACGCTCCGTCCTCAACCGCAACCGCAACTACGTGCAGTGAATCTGTCAGTGATCTTTCTATTTCATCAACAACATGATCTGTTCCACCCCTGACAAGTATGCTAACTGCCTTGGGGTTGCTGCATCCTGTCACAAATGTGAGATAGTCATCTCCAATTTTCCTCTGCTCGACAAGTTCAGCCTTTCCAAGGTCGGACTCGTTGAGTTCATCTATGGAGGAAGCTATGGATGCACCAGTTGCCTTCGCCAGCTTTTCAACATCGCTCTTCTTTACCCTTCTTACGGCGTAAATGCCCTCCTTTGAAAGGTAATGCTGAGCAAGATCGTCAATGCCCTTCTGGGTAATCAGGACGTTTGCCCCCGTTGCCTTTACCTTCTGGACCATTTCCTTCAGGAGATCTTCTTCCTGTGACAGGAATTTCTGTATCATTGAAGGGTCGTCAATCCTGATGTTGGTGTCGAACTCAGGCTTCTTTATCTCGAGAGCTGCGTTCATAAGTGCAATTTTGGCATTCTTCACAAAGTCAGGCATTCCCGGGTGAACTTTCTCCTTGTCAACGATGATTCCATCGATCAGTTCTGTAGCATCGATGTCTTCGCCCTGCTTCTTTACCATCTGTATGTTGTCAAAGTCAACGGTTGTCTTCCCATTCTGGGTCTCCGCAACTTTGTGGACAGCCTCGTATGATATTTCGTCAAGAATTTCTTTGCTGCCTGAAGCGCTCTTGCTGCTCAGGGACGTTCCAGCCATCTTCATTAGAAGCCTCTTGTCATCAGGTTTTACTGGCTTTGAAGCCGCCTGCAGAATCTTCTGGGCCTCTGCAGCTGCCATCCTGTAGCCCTCTGCAATAACGGTCGGATGGACATTCTGGCTGATCAGTGCCTCCGCTTCCTCAAGGAGTGCTCCTGCAATGACAACAGCCGTGGTTGTCCCGTCTCCCACATAACTGTCCTGTGTTTTTGAAACTTCCACCATCATCTTCGCTGCTGGATGCTCAACGTCCATCTCCTTGAGAATTGTCACTCCATCATTGGTGATGACAATGTCTCCAAGAGAATCAACAAGCATCTTGTCCATTCCCCTTGGGCCAAGGGTCGTTCTTACTGAGTGAGCAATGCTCTTCGCAGCTTCAATGTTATTTTGCATGGCATCCTTTCCGGATTCCCTCTTTGTACCTTCTCTTAATATAAATATTGGTTGTCCGCCTATCATTATGATCCCAGATAAGTAAAAATAAACTTCTATATAAGTATTTCTAATTCAGGTTCTGTGGGCACCATTAGTACAATAATGCTATCGGTGAGACTTTTTTTATAATGGAAGGCCGAATAGAATCCGTTGATAATGCCATGTCTTCACGATCCTGCTTTGATAATTCTAGGGTGTTCATTGCAAAAATCTGGTATGGCAATGCATTGAGACTGAATGATTGCAACTAGGAAATTTTCTGGTTGTTCGACAAAGGCCATTCGAAAACGCCTTACTGCTTTTTCCCGGAAACCGATTCAAGGAATTCAATCAGCAGATGTGGGTCATGAATTATTTTATCAGGATGGTAGTAGGAAAGAGTCTCCATGTCACCCGATCCCCAAACGGCGCCAACGGTAATTAGCCCAGCCTCTCTTCCTGCCGTTATGTCATATGGCTGATCCCCGACAAACACGCACTGGTTACTGCTCAGCCCCAGCCTCCTTATGGCCATGAGGACAGGTTCCGGATCCGGCTTCTGGTAAACCGTATCTTCCTGCGCCACTATGAACTCGAAATATCCTCTCATTCCTGTGAGTCTAAGCATTTTCTCTGCATATTTCCGTTGCGAAGAGGTGACAAGGGCCATCCTGTAATGTTCCGCAGTGAGCTGAAGCATGTCTTTCACTCCTGGAAAGGGTGCAACCTCATCTACCATTGTTTCAAAATGCTTAGCCCCGACACGGTATATCTCAGTGCCATCGTCAGGAAACCAGTTTTTCAGAACCTTCTCTACTGGTCTGCCTATAAGCCTTGAGTTTTCATCACCGGTAAGTTTTCTTCCGAGAACTTCTTGAAAGGCGAGCTCTGTGGACTTCGTTGAAAGTGACTCGCTGTCCAGCAATGTTCCATCCATGTCAAACAATACGGCTTTTATCAATGATTTTCAATCAAGAATCTGGATGCAGCTATTGAACGTT
>JAMDAM010000020.1 GCA_023484805.1 Thermoplasmatota archaeon
TTCCTGCCACTGAATTTAGCAAGACATAGTGCAAGTAGTGCGGTCCTTGGAGGGATCGAGGAAATATCCACATACTCCGAGCTTGAGTGCGCCCCTGATCCAACAGCGCCCATTCCATCAAGTATTGCCATTCCGAATTGCGAGAGAATATTTGCGTCACTCCCTCCGCCGACGGAAACGTCCTCTATAACGAGTCCCATGGTTTTGCCTATTTGCCTCACCGTTTCCAGCGCTGCCTGCGTTTTCTCGTTCTTTATCATAGGAGGTCTATTAATTCCTCCTGAAACGGTGATATTCGCCTCCGGATTGCTGGGCTTCAGGTTTCGAAAAGCATCGTCAACCCGCTTTGCCTCGATCATGTTGCTGACCCTTACGTCCACACCTATGCATGCATGATCCGGCACGACGTTTGTTGCAGTGCCTCCTGAAATTGTTCCCACGTTTATTGTGGTTCCCTTGGCAATGTCCTGAACCCCATTGATTTTGGTTATTATGCCAGCAATCTCAGCTATGGCATTTATTCCCTCTTCCGGATGCAGGCCAGCGTGTGATGCCCGACCTGTGATTACAATTTCATAAGTCCCGACACCTTTCCTTCCGGTTTTGATCTTTCCGTTTTCACTTGGCTCAAGCACTATAACAAGCCCTGAATTACGTCCAGCATCCTCGATGAATCCCCTTGACAGAATACTTCCGGTCTCCTCGTCAGGGGTAAAGAGGAATGTGATTCTCGTTCCCGTTAGGTTGCTTTCGACAAGGTACCTGACAGCCCATACTCCCTGGACAATGCCGGCCTTCATATCGAGCACCCCGGGTCCCTTTGCCTTTCCCCCATCTGTACTGAAAGGATTTATCTTCAAGGTACCAACCGGGAATACGGTATCGTAATGACACAAGACGAGAATGTTTCCCTCTTCTTCCTTCCCCCCGACAGAAAGGGAGAGGATTCTTGATCCATCCTTCAGCTGGATGGAGGTGGGTCTCTGGTTCGTTCTTTTCAAAATTATTTCCGAGACCCTGTCAGCGCATGCGTTGAGGAGTCCTATGTTGCCTGAAGGGCTCTCGCATTCCACAAGATCCTTGAGATCCTGGATCATCAGGGGCAGGTTTTTGGTGAAATATTCCACTGCACGTGATCCGGTTTCACCATTCACATACAACACCCTTTTCTATCGTATACTTCTCCATTACGACTTCATCGGGAATGTATCCTGCGCCAATTTCGCCGGAAGGAACAATTCTTCCTTCCTTCATTGAGAATGGATTTTTGACAATATCTCTTGCAAAGTACCTTGAATTCGGGGAGGTATCACCGGGATAGTCTATGAATGCAGATGCTGCAAGGCTCACGTTGTATGCCCTTCCAATCCCGGTTTCAAGCATACCACCGACCCAAGTGTGAGCCCCGAAATCCCGGGCAATCCTGGCAATACTTATGGAATTGCCAAGCCCACCCACCCTTCCTGGCTTTATGTTTATCACAGAGCAGGCACCTATTTCAAGGGCTTTCCTCGCCCTATCCGGGGATGTTATGGACTCGTCGAGGCATATCGGAGTGGCTATCTCCTTTGCCAGCCTGCTGTGGTAAATCAGGTCATCGTGATCAAAGGGCTGTTCGATATATTCAAGGTTGAACCTGTCGATCCTTTTCAGGGTGTCCATGTCCTTAATGGAATAGTCGGAATTTGCATCAGCCGTGAGTATTATGTCCGGGAACGCATCTCTAACGGCAGACAGTATTTCAACTTCCCTCCCTCTCTTTATCTTCACCTTTATCCTGCGGTATCCCATGTTCACTGAATTGCCGACCTTGGCTATAAGACCCTCAGTGCTCTCCATCCCTAGAGACACACCAACCTCAGCATATCCCTTGCTTTCCCCAAGGAGTTTATGAAGCGGCTTTCCCTCTTTCCTTGCCTCGTGATCCCAGAGAAGCATTTCCAGTGCCCCCTTCGCCATATTGTGCCCCTTGATCAGTTCCGCAGCATCCATGAATTCATCCGGGCCCTTTGCTTCTCCCGCCATTTTACCGAGGTAGGATTTAATCACAGGCAATACAGTGGAGTTGGATTCGTAGCTGTAGAACGGGTCCACATCAGTAACGCACTCGGAGTAGCCCGATACCCCTTCTTTTTCCAGCGTGAATATGATCGGTACCCTTTCTGTCTGCCTGCCGAAGCTTGTCTCGAACGGATAAATCAATGGCATCCGTAGGATGCTGTATGAAAGCCTTCCCTTCATGCTGCAGAATACCTGAATTTGATTATTAATAGTTATGATAGTAATAATTTTTAATCTTCGCTCTGTATTGCCAGCCATGAAAATCGCGGAGGTTCATGATCCCGATGAAGTCAGGCAGATTGTGCCAATAATTAAGTCGGCGTGGGGATTCAGGGAGCTTGACAGCCTTGTCAAGGACATTGTGGTCGCGATGAAATTCCATGGAGGGGTCGTCATCGGGGCTTATGATGATGACAAGCTTGTTGGCATGAATTTCGGCTTTCCGGGAAGGAGAAACAACTACGATTATTTCTACTCCCACATGACCGGCGTCCTGGAAGGGAAGAAATACTCGGGAATAGGGTACAGCCTGAAGATGTACCAGAAAGAATGGGCGAGAAACCATGGATACGACATGATCGCTTGGACCTTCGATCCCCTTATGTCCCTGAACGCAAACTTCAACATACACAAGATAGGCGCCTTTTCCAGAACCTTTCTCACGAATTTCTACGGAGAGATGGAGGATAGCATAAACGCAGGCATAAGAACTGACAGGTTTGTCGCTGAACTCTGGCTCGATTACAAGAGACCGGATTCAATGGGAGATGCGGATATCGCCCTTGACAGAAACGGTAAAGTGAGCCCGGATCTGGAAAGAATCGCCAAAAAGGGAAAGAGTGCGATAGTATTTATCCCGGAAAACTTCAATGCTGTGAAGAGATCAGGCATTGCTGAGGCTGCCCGCTGGAGGGATTCCTCAAGGAAGGCGCTTGAATTGCTCTTCGGATCCGGATTTGTAGCAGTGGACTTTCATTCCGGGGCAGAGAGTTACTATATTCTTGCCAGGGACGATTTCCTTCCCACAAAAATGAGGAAGAATGTCTTCGTTTGACCTCAGGGAGGGTATTCCGGATTCCGGCTGAACTTTTCCGATCTCCCTGCAATGGGTAACATCGCTAAAACAATAATGATAAAAGCCACCCACTTATTTCATGCAAAGGCCATGTCAGATTCCTTGATCAGGCGGATGATACCTCCTTTCCTGCAGATAATGATTCTCCAGCTCCTTGCTAATTTCACAAACAATTCATATGCCCCTCTCTCCGTATTCATCAAGGGTACGTTCCAGATAAATTCCGTTGAACTTGGCTTCATTACCAGTTCTGTCTTCCTGGGATCCCTGCTGGCTGCGAACATAGGAGGAATAATGGTAGACCGGCTTGGTTCCATGACGGCACTGAAGATCTGTTTCTTCCTGCTTTCCCTCGGGTCGCTGGTTGCTTTCAGCGCGCAAACGTACATTGTCGTGGTCGCGGGATACATCATAATAGGATTCGGCTACGGAATAGTCACACCAGCCACAAATAGCGCAATAATCAACACATACTACCCGAGGCACGCCGTGCCCATGGGAATTAAGCAGGCGGGAGTTCCCGTAGGAGCTGCCCTGTCTGCTCTTGTGCTGCCGATAATAGCCATAAGGTTCTCCCTGAAGGACGCTTTCCTTGCAATGGTAGCCATCGCGCTCCTGATCGCCCTGATCATAAGGAAGTCAGGGCCCATGCCCAGGCAGGAAAAGGCCAGAAGCCAGTTCAACCGTACGTTCCTCAAGGCTTTGAAGAACAGGAACCTGGTAATGATCAGCATTGTTGCCATATTTCTCTCCCTTGGGCAGCAGTCCATCTTCACGTATTTTGTCGTATTCCTGAAATTCAGGGGATATGAAGTGTTTTTCTCGGAACTTATGCTGGCTGTTATGCTGGCAGGTGCTGTTGCAGGAAGGGTGGTGTGGCCTATACTCAGCCAGTACGTTTTTCACATGAGCCAGAGGGTTGTCCTTCTTGTGATTGTCGTGCTTTCAGGAATAATGCTCATACTTGTGCCCCTGGAAGCCTCGGAATGGTACTTCGCCTCCGTTGGATCATTTTTCCTCGGATTCTCTGCCGTTGCCTGGAACTCGACCTATGTCACAATAATATCGGAAGAGGCTCCAAGGGAGAGCGTTGGGGTTTACAGCGGAGCTGCACTGAGCATAATGTACCTGGGCGTCATAGTCGGCACTCCCATTTATGGGTACATTATAGACTCATTGACATACACCGCCATGTGGAGAACGGCAGGGACGTTGCTGCTTCTGGTGTCTGTCGTGCTGCTGGCGTATGAATTGAGATCGCGAAGGAGCCCGGTTGAACAATCAACCAGATAATTTGTGCCAGCTGCTAAACAATATTTTTTATGGAGTAAGCCCTGAAGATACGTTATGAAGGTTGAAAATGATGATTTCTCTGACCTGGTGACCTATTTCTCAAACCTTTTCAGCCTGAAGAAAATGAGAAAGATACAGGTTGACAGATACGGCATTTTCTATGAGTCATGCGAGATCTTCAGCGGTGCAGACACAAATGACATTGCAACGAAGAGTGATTTTCCGGATCCTGAGGAGATTGACAGGATAAGGGCCATAAATTTCTCGGTATCTGGCATTGACCCGGCCGGCGAGACAAGGGTCAGGATCTCCTGGGATTTTGTTGAAATGACACCGGATCCTGAAAGAGGAATTGCAGATGACTTCATGAACCAGCTTGACAGGTCAACCTTCAGATATTTTTGAGCCCATGCATAGCTGCGTACAACAAACTTTTAAATACGAAATGCCAGATACAATTTCATGGATGAACAGTCAAGGCTGGGTTACGTTGGTAACATTGCCGCTGGAATCATTGCAGCGCTGGCAATAACTCTGCTGCTTATCAACTTGAGCTTCTTCGTGATTGTATTTGCGGGAATCGTTGCTGGACTGATTGCACGGGGAGCAGCAAGAGGCGCCATAGCAGGCGTCGTTTCAGGAGCAATACTCTCCATTGCAGTGATAATATTCGCCATACTTGGAACAGGTGCGATGCATCTCTTCACCCCATACTCTCCATATTCCACCATAATATCCAGTGACCTTTCGCTTGTCTCCTACCTTACGGGACTGGGAAACACTGCGATGTACATCCGGCTGGTTGTATTCGGTGTGCTGTTCCAGGCACTTGGGGGTGCCATAGGAGGATTCCTTCTTCCCCATTCCGTCTGGTCCAAGGTTTCAGGGAGCAAAGCTTAAGTTTTTCTTGCCAATCTGATTGTAATGTTTACCAGGAGGGGTGATACCGGAGAAACGGACACCGGACTCAGGAAGAGGGTTGGGAAGGCATCACCGCTTGTTGAATTTGAAGGCACACTGGACGAGGCCATATCATTTATCGGCAATGCGCTTGTCATTACGAGATGGGATGATGTAAGGCAGGATCTGCTGGCAGCACAGGAAGATCTTTACGCTCTCGGCGAGGATGTGTCCGCAGAGGGGAAAGGGAGAACCATAAAGCCGGAAAGGGTAGAGTGGCTGGAGCAGAGATCAAGGGAATACAAGGCCGAGATTGGCAAGGTGAGGCTTTTTGTTGTGCCCGGCGGATCCGTTGAGGCAACATCTATGCACATCGCCAGAACGGTTACACGCAGGCTGGAACGTTTTGCAGTTTATCTTTCCACGGAGATGGAGTTAAACAGGTTTGTCATGATATACCTGAACAGGCTTTCCTCCCTCCTGTTCATGACGGCACTTGTTTCTAACCGGCGGCTTGGAATAGAGGAGAGGATCTGGGACATCAGGAGAGAGTCCTGACAGCTTCCACGAGTTCATGCCTGCTTACCTCATTGAATTGCCCGTATTCTGAGGAAAAATTATTTACAATCTCCCTGATCACGGAAGACCGGTCCAGCGGAACAAAGCCCATCACGGAAGGCTCCATTCCGCATGGGTTCACCGACAGGAAGCCATCGATGGGCTCCTGCGTAAGATTAAGGGCAAACCCGTGGTAGGATGTGTTGCCGTCAATTGCCATGCCCAGTGAAGCTACCTTCCTGTTTTCCCCCCTGATCCATATTCCCGGCTCTGCGCCTACGTATGCATCATAACCGAAGGACTTCAGTGAGTTGATTATGGCAGATTCCACCGAATGTACAAATTTCCTGACATCCTTCCGGCCATCCCTTTCGACATTGAAAATCAGGTAGCATACAAGCTGACCGGGTGAATGGTACGTCACGTCACCTCCCCTGTCGGTCCTGATGACCTCCACTCCGGAAAAATTCTTCGGATCTGCCTTCCTGCCTATGGTGTATACCGGAGGATAATGCTCCAAAAAGAGGAGTGTGTTGCCTATTTTTCCTGCTTTCCTCAGCTTGACCAGTTGCATCTGGAGATCAAGGCACTCACCGTAGGGTATCCTGCCCAGATCAGTGCGCAGGTTTGAAGTGAAGCGGTTTTCCATATGCAGCTTCCGCCGATTCCTTAACGCCCTCGGATACCGTCGGGTGAGGGTGAATGGTCAGGCCGATATCCATAGCGTTCAGACCTGATTCCACTGCCAGGGAGATCTCGGAGATCATCTCTGACGCGTGCGGCGCAACAAGCCCGGCACCCTTGACATTACCCTTTTCATCATGGTATATGCGGTAACCTCCGATAGATGCGTTCATGCTCAGTGCCCTTCCATTTGCGGCAACAGGAAAATAGGTTTCTCCTGTGGATTTGGAACCGGTGTAGGCAATCTCCGGATCTGAGTATATGACGTAAGGCATGGCGAGATACTCAACCTCGCTGTCAATACCACAAATGTTGTCAGAGGCTATATCGGCATCGTAATATGCCTTATGCGCAAGCATGGGCTGTCCGGAAACATCGCCGATGGCGTAAACGTTAGGGATGCTGGTCCTCTTCCTCTTGTCCGTCCTTATGAAGTTCCCGTCCATGGCAAGTCCGAGTTTTTCAAGGCCGAATCCTGAAATGTTGGGCTTCCTTCCCACAGTAAGCATGACTATGTCGGCCGACATCGTGTTTCCATTCTCCAGCACAATAGAATATTTTTCCCCCTTTGTGACTGACTTGACTTTTGTGCCTGTGAAGACAGTAATGCCCAGTTCCCTGATCTTCCTTTCTACGGGTTTCACGAGATCCGGATCAACTCCAGGCAAAATTGCCGGCATCATTTCTACTACAGTCACCTTTGATCCGAGTTTTGCCATCGCAGTCCCGAGTTCAATGCCGATGTATCCGCCACCGATCACAACCAGTGTTTCCGGTATGGACTTGAGATCAAGCATTTCCCTGTTGTAAAGCACGCCCTGGAAACTATCGAATTTGACCGGGGAAGATCCCGTCGCGATTACAAGATTTTCCGCTTCAAATGTTTTACCATTAACGGCCACATGGGTGCTGTCAACGATCATTGCCTCTCCCCTGGCTATCTCGACTGAATAGCTCTTGCAAAGCGTTTCCACACCGCCGGTAAGCCTGTTTATCATTCCCCATTTCCATTCCTGCCACTGGGCCATGTCCATCTTCAGGTCCATCTGAACCCCTTTCATCCTCTTCAGGTAATCAATGGAACTGGCAAGCTCTATTATGGCCTTGGATGGTATGCATCCATAGTTGAGGCATTCTCCCCCTATCTTGTCCTTCTCTACGAGGACGACTTTCTTTCCCTTCTGTCCAAGCCTGATTGCAGCCGCATAACCTCCTGGGCCGGCACCTATAATTATGGCATCATATCTCATGTTATCACCACCTATTGAGCCAGGAATACTACGGGGTTCTCCAGGTACCCCTTTACTTCGGTTATGAATCTTGCGGCTTCAGCCCCGTCAATCAGCCTGTGATCGCATGACAGGGAGATGAACATCTTCCTGATGGGCTTTCCGCTTGCGTCGACAGATGACATTATCCTGTGCACGCCAAGTATTGCTACTTCTGGATAGTTGATGATTGGCGTTGACATTATCCCTCCAATCGTGCCCACATTGGTCACTGTAAAGGTCGATCCCTGGACCTCCTTCAACTTCAGCTGGCCTTTTCTGGCCCTGTCAGCCAGATCAGATATTTCAGAAGAAACCTCAACAAGGCTTTTCCTGTCAGCGTCGCTGACAACCGCTACGGTCAGGCCGTCAGGCGTATCAATGGCAATCCCTATGTTATACTGCTTCCTTATGGTGTAGTTTTTCTTTTCTTCGTTGTACACCGCATTCAGGTATGGATGCTTCTTAAGTGCCACAACGGCCGCTTTCACGAAAAACGGCGTGAATGAGACCGAAATGCTTTTCTCCTTGAGCCTGTCTCTCGCTTCTATCATTGGGGAAACGTCAATCTCCTCCATAACAGTGAAGTGTGGCATTGTCTGTTTGGATTTAGTCATCTTGTCATATATCAGCCTGCGGAGTCCCCTCATCTCAAGAACCTCATCGCCAGGCGTTGCTGTTTCAACGTGTTTAGCCTCTGCCGGTGCAGGTGCCTTCGGCTTGGATGCTGCACGGTCCAGGTCCTCAAGTGTTATTCTCCCGCCGTCACCAGTTCCGGTAACGTCTGTCAGGCTGATTCCCCTGTCCCTTGCGATGCGCCGCACCGCGGGCGAAGCTGTAGCTGTGCCTGATTTTGCCGCCTGAATCTGTGGTGATGGTTTCTGGGCAGCTGGTGCCTCAACTGCTTCCGCCGGGGCAGCGGGCGATGCGGATCCGTCATCCACCTGCAGGAGAACCGTGCCGACCTGCACAACCTGGCCCTCGGGAAACATTATCTTTGAAACTTTCCCGTTCACAGGAGACGGGATCCTGACGGTAACCTTGTCGGTCATGATTTCCACCATGTCCTGGTCCTTGCTTATAGCATCCCCTTCCTTTACGTGCCACTTTACTATCTCGCCTTCCGTTACTCCCTCTCCAATGTCTGGAAGCTTGAATACATACATGTTATCACCTGAACTCCATTACCCTCTTCACAGCCTTCATGATGCGTGTCTCGCCTGGCATGTAATAGTCTTCCAGCCGGTATGGGAATGGTATATCCGGGCCCGTCACCCTGAGGATTGGCGCATACAGGTACTCTATTGCCCTTTCCGATATAAGGGCGGAGATTTCTGCACCCATTCCAAGGGTCCTTGGGGCTTCATGCACAATGACAACCCTTCCGGTTTTCTTTGCGGAGGAGATTATTGCGTTGACGTCCATTGGCAGCAGGGTCCTCAGATCAAGAACATCAGCGTTCAGGTTGTTCTTCTTCACCGTGTTAAGAACGGTCGGGACCATCGCTCCGTACGTGATTATGGTCAGGTCATCCCCTTCCATGGGTCTTGCGGCTTCGCCTATCTTCACCCTGTAATCCTCGTCCGGAACCTCTATTTTTGCAGCCCTGTAAAGCCTCTTCGGCTCAAGGAATATGACAGGATCAGGACTCTCCACGGATGAAATGAGCAGGCCCTTGGCATCATATGGATTTGACGGTGTAACAACCACCAGCCCAGCGGTGTGGGCGAAATATGCCTCTCCGCTCTGGGAATGATAAAGCCCTCCCTTTATCCCACCACCATACGGAGTCCGGAGCACCATCGGGAGCGTGAAGCCTCCTCCTGATCTGTATCTCATCTTTGCCATCTGGTTTATGATCTGGTCAAATGCGGTGTAGATGAAATCCTGGAACTGTATCTCCGGGATGGCCTTCACACCCATTAGCGACATGCCCACGGACATGCCAACGATTCCAAGTTCCACAAGGGGAGTGTCTATTACCCTTTCCTCTCCGTATTTGGCCTGAAGTCCCTCAGTGACCCTGAAGACTCCCCCGTCCTTGCCGATATCCTCGCCGAGCAGGATCACGCTATTGTCCCCGGACATGATATGATCAAGCGTTGAATTGAGTGCCTGTACCATATTCATAGTGCTCAAAGGATATCATCCTCCTCTTCCTTTATGATCCAGTTCTTTTCAGCGTAAACGTCATCAAACATGGTGCTGGGTACTGGTGCAGGTATCTTTTCCTGGATGTCGAACTTGTCATTGACCATCTTTGTCGATTCCTCCTTAATCTTTGCAATGAGGGAATCGTTCAGGTATCCGAGCGATTTGAGTTGCTCCTCGGCAACAGTGATTGGATCCTTTTCGCTGCCCTCCTCAACAGTCTGGCTCCTGTACTTTGAAGGATCATCGGATGTGGAGTGGGCTCCCATCCTGAAGCTTATGGCATCAATAAGGGTCGGACCTTTTCCTGATCTCGCCCTTTCCACAGCTTCCATTGTTGCCTTGTAAGTTTCTATGAAATTATTTCCATCCACCTTTATACCCTTCATTCCATAGGCGGCTGCCTTCTCCGATATCTCCACCTTAGTCTGTTTCTCTGTAGGAAGGGATATTGCCCATCCGTTATTTTCGCAAAGAAAAATTACCGGCAGATTGAATACGGCAGCAAGATTCATTGCCGCGTGGAAGTCAGGAGTTGAAGTTGATCCGTCCCCAAAGGTTGCAACAACAACAGTGTTCTTCTTCTGGTACCTCAGGGCGTAAGCCGCGCCGACCGCAAGCGGCAGGTTTGTTGCTACCGGGCTCTGCACCGACATGAAATTGTATTTCTTTGCCGTGTAGTGGCTTGGCATCTGTCTTCCCTTCGATTCGTCTTCCGCATTGCCCATTATCTGATCCAGAATGACCTCAATGGGTACGCCCCTGTGAATCATAAGTGCGACATCCCGGTAATACTGGAATATCACGTCATCATGATCAAGAGCCATCGAAAGCCCGACCTGTGTTGCCTCCTGTCCTATGGATGGAGTGTAGAAGCCTATCCTTCCCTGCCTCTGAGCCATCACTATCTTCTTGTCGAATGTCCTGGACAGCACCATCGCAGTGTATGCCCTGACAAAGACGTCCTTTTCATTCTGTTCATTTACCATTTCTGTCATTATCCAACCTCCTTAATGTCCACGCTTCCGCTGCCTTATAAGATGTCCTGACAAGAGGACCAGAAGCTACGTAGGAGAAGCCAAGCCTGTAGCCCATTTCCTCCAGCATTCGAAACCGGTCCAGGGTGCAGTACTCCTTCACTTCAATCTGTTTCTTTGACGGCCGCAGGTACTGCCCGATAGTGAGTATGTCCACGCCGGCGTCCCTCAGGTCCTCCATGGTTTCCATGACTTCATCATCAGATTCCCCATTCCCAAGCATGATGGAGGATTTTGTAATCTGCCTGCTGTTCCTTTCCTTGACATACCTCAACAATGAAAGTGATTGGTCATATCCGGCCCTTGCGTCCCTTATAACCGGTGTAAGCCGTCTCACCGTCTCCACATTATGTGCAAGAACTTCCGGCCTTTCCGCGATTATGCTGTCAATAAATTCCCTCTTTCCCTGAAAATCAGGTATGAGCACCTCTACATAAATGCCAGATTCCTTAACCTTCCTTATGACCCTTGCAAAGTGACCTGATCCCTGATCGGGGAGATCATCCCGATCAACAGATGTTATTACAACGTATTTCAGTGCCATCGCACTGACGGACTGGGCGACCTTGTCCGGCTCATCGGCATCCAGGGGAAGCATGCCCCCATGAGTTACGGAGCAGAATCGGCAGCCGCGGGAACAATTGCTTCCCATAATCATGAATGTAGCAGTGCCGCTCTGCCAGCATTCTGCGATATTGGGGCACCTGGCCTCCTCGCATACTGTGTGAAGCGAGCGTTCTCTAAGCGTACCCTTGATGAAATTGTAAGTGTCCCCGGCGGGTATGCTCACTTTTACATACTCTGGCTTCACGCACTTAAATGCCTTGAAGATATACTAAACTATCGTAAAAGTTCAGGTGCCTCAGCGTAACGCCTTGAAGAAGCCTGTGAGCAGTTCTATAGCCTCCGTCAGCCTCTCGGTTTCAGGGGTAAAGCATAGCCTGAATGAGCTTTCTGACCCGAAATATGCCCCTGATGACAGAAGCACTCCAGTCTTAGAGAGAACCTGCCTGCAGAGGTCCGCCGGATTTATCTTCGACCTGTAACGCATAAGGCAGTAAGGTGCGGATCCAGAACCAACTTCCGAGACCAGGCCCGTTTCGTCCGCGAAATCCGCAACTATCTTCCGGTTCACGTCCACAAGCTTCTTTGCCATGTTGTAGAAATAATCCCTCTTCTGGAGAATCTGCGCAGCGATCCAGAGAATGTAGGAAGAGCTCCCGCCG
>JAMDAM010000034.1 GCA_023484805.1 Thermoplasmatota archaeon
CCCTGAACAATTCCGGCCTTCATGTCGAGCACTCCGGGTCCCTTTGCCTTTCCACCAACTGTACTGAAGGGGTTTATCTTTATGGTACCAACAGGGAATACGGTATCGTAGTGACACAGGACAAGAACGTTTCCCTTTTCTTCCTTCCCCCCAATTGAAAGGGATAGTATCCTGGATCCATCCTTCAGCTGGATGGAAGTTGGTCTATGATTCGTTCTTTTCAAGATTATTTCCGAGACCTTGTCAGCGCATGCATTGAGGAGTCCGATGTTACCTGACGGGCTCTCGCATTCCACAAGGTCCTTGAGATCCTGGATCATCAGAGGCAGGTTTTGGGCGAAATATTCCACTGCACGTGGTCCGGGTTCACCATTCACATACAACACCCTTTTCTATCGTGTATTTCTCCATAATGCCTTCATCTGGAATGTATCCGGCGCCAATTTCGCCTGAAGGCACAATTCTTCCTTCCTTCATTGAGAATGGATTTTTGACGATGTCACTTGCAAAGTACCTTGAATTCGGGGAGGTATCACCGGGATAGTCTATGAATGCGGAAGCTGCAAGGCTCACGTTGTATGCCCTTCCAATCCCGGTTTCAAGCATCCCGCCGACCCATGTGTGAGCCCCGAATTCCCGGGCAATCCGGGCAATCTTTATGGAGTTGCCCAGTCCGCCCACCCTTCCAGGCTTTATGTTTATCACCGAGCAGGCGCCTATTTCAAGGGCTTTCCTCGCCCTTTCCGGTGACGTTATGGATTCGTCGAGGCATATCGGAGTGGCTATCTCCTTTGCCAGCCTGCTGTGGTAAATCAGGTCATCGTGATCAAACGGCTGTTCGATATATTCAAGGTTGAACCTGTCGATCTTTTTCAGGGTGTCCATGTCCTTAATGGAATAATCGGAATTTGCATCAGCCGTGAGCGCTATGTCCGGGAACGCATCTCTTACGGCAGAAAGTATCTCAACTTCCCTCCCTCTCTTTATCTTCACCTTTATCCTGCGGTATCCCATGTTTACGGAATTGCCGACCTTGGCTATAAGACCCTCAGTGCTCTCCATCCCGAGAGACACACCAACCTCAGCATATCCCTTGCTTTCCCCGAGGAGTTTATGAAGCGGCTTTCCATCTTTCCTTGCCTGGTGATCCCAGAGGAGCATTTCAAGTGCCCCCTTCGCCATATTGTGCCCCTTGATCAGTTCCGCAGCCTCCATGAATTCGTCCGGGCCATTTGCTTCCCCCACCATTTTACCGAGGTAGGATTTAATCACCGGCATTACAGTGGAGTTGGACTCATAGCTGTAGAAAGGATCCACGTCAGTAACGCACTCGGAATAGCCCGTTACCCCTCCTTTTTCCAGCCTGAATATAATCGGGACCCTTTCTGTCTGCCTGCCGAAGCTTGTCTCAAACGGATAAATCAATGGCATCCATAGAATGCTGTATGAAAGTTTTCCCTTCATGCTGCAGAATACCTGAATTTGATTATTAATAGTTATGATAGTAATAATTTTTAATCTTCGCTCTGTATTGCCAGCCATGAAAATCGCGGAGGTTCATGATCCCGATGAAGTCAGGCAGATTGTGCCGATAATAAAGTCAGCGTGGGGATTCAGGGAGCTTGACAGCCTTGTCAAGGACATTGTGGTCGCAATGAAATTCCATGGAGGAGTTGTCATCGGGGCTTATGATGAAGACAAGCTTGTTGGCATGAATTTCGGCTTTCCGGGACGGAGAAACAACTACGATTATTTCTACTCCCACATGACCGGCGTTCTGGAAGGGAAGAAGTACTCGGGAATAGGGTACAGCCTGAAGATGTACCAGAAAGAATGGGCGAGAAACCATGGGTACGACATGATAGCCTGGACCTTCGATCCGCTTATGTCCCTGAATGCGAACTTCAACATACACAAGATAGGCGCATTTTCTAGGACATTTCTAACGAATTTTTACGGAGAGATGGAGGATAGCATAAATGCAGGCATAAGAACCGACAGGTTTGTCGCAGAACTCTGGCTCGATTACAAAAGGCCGGATTCAACGGGAGATGCGGAGATCGCCCTTGACAGAAACGGCAAAGTGAGCCCGGATCTGGCCAGAATCGCCGAAAAGGGAAAGGGTGCGATAGTATTTATCCCGGAGAACTTCAATGCAGTGAAGAGATCAGGCATTGCTGAGGCTGCCCGCTGGAGGGATGCCTCCAGAAAAGCGCTTGAATTGCTCTTCGGATCAGGATTTATCGCAGTGGACTTTCATTCCGGGGCAGAGAGTTACTATATTCTTGCCAGAGATAATTTCCTCCCCCAAAAAATGAGGAAGAATGTCTTCATATAACCCCGAAGAGGGTTTCCCGGGTACCGGCTGAACTGACCGGATCTCCCTGCAATGGGAAACATACCTAAAAACAATAATGATAAAAGCCACCCACTTATTTCATGCAAAAGCCATGTCAGATTCCTTGATCAGGCGGATGATACCTCCGTTCCTGCAGATAATGATTCTCCAGCTCCTCGCCAATTTCACAAACAACTCATATGCTCCTCTCTCCGTATTCATTAAGGGTACGTTCCAGATAAATTCCGTTGAGCTTGGCTTCATAACCAGCTCTGTCTTCCTCGGCTCACTGCTGGCTGCAAACATAGGAGGGATAATGGTCGACCGGCTAGGTTCCATGACGGCGCTGAAGATCTGTTTCTTCCTGCTTTCCCTCGGGTCACTGGTTGCTTTCAGCGCGCAGACATACATTGTCGTGGTCGTGGGATACATCATAATAGGATTCGGCTACGGAATAGTCACACCGGCCACAAACAGCGCAATAATCAACGCATACTACCCCAGGCACGCCGTACCCATGGGAATAAAGCAGGCAGGAGTTCCTGTAGGAGCAGCCCTGTCTGCGCTTGTGCTTCCAATAATAGCCATAAGGTACTCACTGAAGGACGCTTTCCTTGCAATGGTAGCTCTTGCATTCCTGATCGCCCTGATCATCAGGAAGTCAGGGCCCATGCCCAGGCAGGAAAAGGCCAGAAGCCAGTTCAACCGTACATTCCTGAAGGCTTTGAAGAACAGGAACCTGGTAATGATCAGCATTGTTGCCATATTTCTCTCCCTTGGGCAGCAGTCCATCTTCACTTATTTTGTCGTGTTCCTAAAATTCAGGGGATATGAAGTGTTCTTCTCGGAACTTATGCTGGCTGTTATGCTGGCTGGTGCTGTTGCAGGAAGGGTGGTATGGCCGGTCCTCAGCCAATACGTTTTTCACATGAGCCAGAGGGTTGTCCTCCTTGTGATTGTCGTGCTTTCCGGAATAATGCTCATACTTGTGCCACTGGAAGCCTCGGAATGGTACTTTGCCTCCGTTGGATCGTTTTTCCTTGGATTTTCCGCCGTTGCCTGGAACTCGACCTATGTCACAATAATATCGGAAGAAGCCCCACGGGAAAGCGTTGGGGTTTACAGCGGGGCTGCACTGAGCATAATGTACCTGGGCGTCATAGTAGGCACTCCCCTTTATGGATACATTATAGACTCATTGACATACACCGCCATGTGGAGGACGGCAGGAACGCTGCTGCTTCTGGTATCCGTCGTGCTGCTGGCGTATGAATTGAGATCGCGAAGGAGCCCAGTTGAACAATCAACCAGATAATTTGTGCCCGCTGCTAAACAATATTTTTTATTGAGTAAGCCCTGAAGATACGTCATGAAGGTTGAAAATGATGATTTCTCTGATCTGGTGACCTATTTCTCAAACCTTTTCAGCCTGAAGAAAATGAGAAGGATACAGGTTGACAGGTACGGTATTTACTATGAGTCGTGCGAGATCTTCAGTGGTGCCGACACAAATGACCTTGCGACAAAGAGTGAATTTCCTGATCCTGGGGAGATCGACAGGATAAGGGCTATAAATTTCTCGGTATCCGGTATAAACCCGGCTAGCGAGACGAGGGTCAGGATTTCCTGGGATTGTGTTGAAATGACACCTGACCCTGAAAAAGGGATTGCCGATGATTTCATGAACCAGCTGGACAGGTCAACATTCAGGTATTTTTAGGCCATGCATACCCGCGTACAACAAACTTTTAAATACGAAATGTCAGATACAATTCCATGGATGAACAGTCAAGGCTTGGTTACGTTGGTAACATTGCTGCTGGAATCGTTGCAGCGCTGGCAATAATCCTGCTGCTTATCAACCTGAGCTTCTTCGTCATTGTATTCGCGGGAATCGTTGCTGGACTGATTGCACGCGGAGCAGCAAGAGGCGCCATAGCTGGCGTCGTTTCCGGAGCAATACTCTCCATTGCAGTGATAATATTCGCAATACTAGGGACAGGTGCCATGCATCTCTTCACGCCATACTCATCATATTCCACCATAATATCCAGCGACCTCTCCCTTGTTTCCTACCTTACGGGACTAGGAAACACTGCGATGTACATCCGGCTGGTTGTATTCGGTGTGCTGTTCCAGGCACTTGGGGGTGCCATAGGAGGGTTCCTTCTTCCCCATTCCGTATGGTCCAAGGTCTCAGGGAGCAAAGCTTAAGTTTTTCATGCCAATCTGATTGCAATGTTTACCAGGAGGGGTGATACCGGAGAAACGGACACCGGACTCAGGAAGAGGGTCGGGAAGGCGTCACCGCTTGTTGAATTTGAAGGCACGCTGGACGAGGCCATCTCATTTATCGGCAATGCGCTTGTCATTACTAGATGGGATGATGTAAGGCAGGATCTGCTGGCTGCACAGGAAGATCTTTACGCTCTCGGCGAGGATGTGTCCGCAGAGGGAAAAGCCAGGACCATAAAACCGGACAGGGTAGAGTGGCTGGAGCAGAGATCACGTGAATACAAGGCAGAGATTGGCAAGGTGAGGCTTTTCGTTGTGCCCGGTGGATCTGTTGAGGCCACCTCGATGCACATCGCAAGAACAGTAACACGAAGGCTGGAGCGCCTGGCAGTTTACCTTTCCACGGAGATGGAGTTAAACAGGTTCGTCATGATATACCTGAACAGGCTTTCCTCCCTCCTGTTCATGACGGCCCTTGTTTCTAACCGGCGGCTTGGAATCGAAGAGAGGATCTGGGACATCAGGAGAGAGTCCTGACAGCTTCCATGAGTTCATGCCTGCTCACCTCATTGAATTGCCCGTATTCTGAGGAGAAATTATTCACAACTTCCCTGATTACGGAAGCCCTGTCCAGAGGAACAAAACCCATCACGGATGGCTCCATTCCGCATGGGTTCACCGACATGAAGCCGTCGATGGGCTCCTGCGTAAGATTAAGGGCAAATCCGTGGTAGGATATGTTCCCGTCAATTGCCATGCCCAGCGAAGCCACCTTCCTGTTCTCCCCCCTGATCCATATTCCCGGCTCTGCGCCTACGTATGCATCATAACCGAAAGACTTCAGGGAGTTGATGATGGCAGATTCCACAGAATTTACAAATTTCCTTACGTCCTTCCGGCCATCCCTTTCGATGTTGAAAATCATGTAGCATACAAGCTGACCCGGAGAATGGTACGTCACGTCACCTCCCCTATCGGTCCTGATGACCTCTACTCCGGAAAAATTCTTCGGATCTGCCTTCCTGCCTATGGTGTAAACCGGAGGGTAGTGCTCCAAGAAGAGGAGCGTGTTGCCTATTTTTCCCGCTTTCCTCAGCTTCACCAGTTGCATCTGGAGATCAAGGCACTCTCCGTAGGGTATTCTGCCCAGATCAGTGCACAGGTTTGAAGTGAAGCGGTTTTCCATATGCAGCTTCCGCTGATTCCTTCACGCCCTCGGATACCGTCGGGTGAGGGTGTATGGTCAGGCCGATATCCATGGCGTTCAGCCCTGATTCCACTGCCAGGGAGATCTCGGAGATCATCTCTGACGCGTGCGGCGCAACAAGCCCGGCACCCTTGACGTTACCCTTTTCGTCGTGGTATATGCGGTAACCTCCGATGGTGGCATTCATGCTAAGTGCCCTTCCATTTGCGGCAACGGGAAAATAGGTTTCTCCTGTGGATTTGGAACCGGTGTAGGCAATTTCCGGATCAGAATATATCACGTAAGGCATGGCAAGATACTCCACCTCGCTGTCAATTCCACAAATGTTGTCAGATGCTATATCGGCATCATAATATGCCTTATGAGCAAGCATGGGCTGTCCGGAAACATCGCCGATTGCATAAACGTTAGGGATGCTGGTCCTCTTCCTCTTGTCCGTCCTTATGAAGTTTCCGTCCATGGCAAGTCCGAGTTTTTCAAGGCCGAATCCTGAAATGTTAGGCTTCCTTCCCACCGTTAGCATTACGATGTCAGCCGATATCGTGTTTCCATTCTCCAGCACCACTGAGTATTTTTCCGCCTTTGTGACGGACTTGACCTTTGTACCTGTGAAGACAGTAATGCCCAGTTCCCTGATCTTCCTCTCCACGGGTTTCACGAGATCCGGATCAACGCCGGGCAAAATTGCCGGCATCATTTCGACCACAGTCACCTTTGATCCGAGTTTTGCCATAGCAGTCCCGAGTTCTATGCCGATGTATCCGCCGCCGATCACAACCAGCGTATCCGGTATGGACTTGAGATCAAGCATTTCCCTGTTGTAAAGCACGCCCTGGAAACTTTCGAATTTGACCGGAGAAGATCCCGTTGCGATTACAAGATTTTCAGCCTCATATGTCTTATCCTTGACGGCCACATGGGTGCTGTCAACGATCATTGCCTCTCCCCTGACTATCTCGACTGAATAGCTCTTGCACAGCGTTTCCACACCGCCAGTAAGCCTGTTTATCATTCCCCATTTCCATTCCTGCCACTGGGCCATGTCCATCTTCAGGTCCATCTGAACCCCCTTCATCCTCTTCAGGTAATCAATGGAGCTGGCAAGCTCTATTATGGCCTTTGATGGTATGCATCCGTAGTTGAGGCATTCTCCCCCTATCTTGTCCTTCTCCACGAGGACAACTTTCTTTCCCTTCTGTCCAAGCCTGATTGCGGCCGCATATCCTCCCGGGCCGGCGCCTATGATTATAGCATCATATCTCATGTTATCACCACTTACTGCGCCAGGAACACTATGGGGTTCTCCAGGTACCCCTTTACTTCGGTTATGAACCTCGCAGCTTCGGCACCGTCAATGAGCCTGTGATCGCATGACAGGGAGATGAACATCTTCCTGGTGGGCTTTCCGCCCGAGTCCACAGATGACATTATCCGGTGCACGCCGAGTATTGCAACTTCAGGATAATTGATTATTGGCGTTGACATTATCCCTCCAATTGTCCCCACATTGGTCACGGTGAATGTCGATCCCTGGACCTCCTTCAGCTTCAGCTGGCCTTTCCTGGCCCTGTCTGCCAGATCAGATATTTCAGAAGATACCTCGACTAGGCTTTTCCTGTCAGCGTCGCTGACAACGGCAACGGTCAGGCCGTCAGGCGTGTCAATGGCGATCCCTATGTTATACTGCTTCCTTATTGTGTAGTTTTTCTTTTCTTCGTTGTATACCGCATTCAGGTATGGATGCTTCTTGAGTGCCACTACGGCTGCTTTCACGAAAAACGGCGTGAATGAGACAGATATGCCTTTCTCCTTGAGCCTGTCCCTCGCCTCTATCATTGGGGAAACGTCAATCTCCTCCATAACAGTGAAGTGGGGCATTGTCTGCTTTGATTTTGTCATCTTGTCGTATATCAGCCTGCGGAGCCCCCTCATCTCGAGAACCTCGTCACCAGGCGTTGCTGTTTCCACGTGTTTAGCCTCTGCCGGTGCAGGTGCCTTTGGCTTCGATGCTGCACGGTCCAGATCCTCAAGCGTTATTCTCCCACCGTCACCAGTTCCGGTAACTTCTGCCAGGCTGATTCCCCTGTCCCTTGCGATGCGCCGTACCGCAGGCGAAGCTGTGGCTGTGCCTGATTTTGCCTCCTGAATTTGTGGTGATGGTTTCTGGGCAGCTGGTGCCCCAACTGCTTCCTCTGGGGCAGCTGGTGCTGCGGATCCGTCATCCACCTGCAGGAGAACCGTACCGACCTGCACAACCTGACCTTCGGGAAACATTATCTTTGAAACTTTCCCATTCACAGGAGACGGGATCCTGACAGTAACCTTGTCGGTCATGATTTCGACCATGTCCTGGTCCTTGCTTATTGTATCCCCTTCCTTTACGTGCCACTTTACAATTTCGCCTTCCGTTACTCCCTCTCCAATGTCTGGAAGCTTGAATACATACATGTGATCACCTGAACTCCATTACCCTCTTCACAGCCTTCATGATGCGTGCCTCGTTTGGCATGTAATAGTCTTCGAGCCGGTATGGAAATGGTATATCCGGGCCGGTCACCCTGAGAATTGGCGCATACAGATACTCTATTGCCCTTTCCGATATAAGGGCGGAGATTTCCGCACCCATGCCGAGGGTCCTCGGGGCTTCGTGTACAATGACAACCCTTCCGGTTTTCTTTGCAGAGGAGATTATTGCGTTGACGTCCATTGGCAGCAGGGTCCTCAGATCAAGAACATCAGCATTCAGGTTGTTGTTCTTCACAGTGTTAAGAACGGTCGGGACCATGGCTCCATACGTGATTATGGTCAGGTCGTCCCCTTCCACTGGTCTGGCGGCTTCGCCAATCTTCACCCTGTAATCCTCGTCCGGAACCTCTATTTTTGCCGCCCTGTAAAGCCTCTTCGGCTCAAGGAATATGACAGGATCGGGGCTCTCCACCGATGAAATAAGCAGGCCCTTGGCATCATATGGGTTGGACGGCGTCACCACCACCAGCCCCGCTGTGTGGGCAAAATACGCCTCTCCGCTCTGCGAATGGTAAAGCCCTCCCTTTATCCCACCGCCGTAAGGAGTCCGGAGCACCATTGGAAGCGTGAAGCCCCCTCCTGATCTGTATCTCATCTTTGCCATCTGGTTTATGATCTGGTCAAATGCAGTGTAGATGAAATCCTGGAACTGTATCTCCGGAATGGCCTTCACACCCATGAGCGACATGCCAACAGACATGCCAACGATTCCAAGTTCCACAAGGGGAGTGTCTATGACCCTTTCCTCTCCGTATTTGGCCTGAAGTCCCTCAGTAACCCTGAAGACCCCTCCGTCCTTGCCGATATCCTCGCCGAGCAGGATCACGCTGTTGTCTCCCGACATGATGTGATCAAGCGTTGAATTGAGTGCCTGTACCATATTCATAGTGCTCAAAGGATATCATCCTCCTCTTCCTTTATGATCCAGTTCTTTTCAGCGTAAACGTCATCAAACATGGTACTGGGTTCCGGTGCAGGTATCTTTTCCTGGATGTCGAATTTGTCATTGACCATCTTTGTGGATTCCTCCTTGATCTTTGCTATGAGCGAATCGTTCAGGTATCCGAGCGATTTCAGCTGCTCCTCGGCAACAGTGATGGGATCCTTCTCGCTGCCCTCCTCAACCGTCTGGCTCCTGTACTTTGAAGGATCATCGGATGTTGAGTGGGCTCCCATCCTGAAGCTTATGGCATCAATAAGTGTCGGACCTTTTCCGGATCTTGCTCTTTCCACGGCTTCCATTGTTGCCCTGTAAGTTTCTATGAAGTTATTGCCATCCACCTTTACACCCTTCATTCCGTAGGCGGCTGCCTTCTCCGATATCTCAACCTTTGTCTGCTTCTCCGTGGGAAGTGATATTGCCCATCCGTTATTTTCGCACAGGAAAATTACCGGCAGATTGAATACGGCGGCAAGGTTCATTGCCGCGTGGAAGTCAGGGGTTGAAGTTGATCCGTCCCCGAAGGTTGCCACAACAACGGTGTTCTTCTTCTGGTACCTCAGGGCGTAAGCTGCGCCAACCGCAAGAGGCAGATTTGTTGCCACCGGGCTCTGCACCGACATGAAATTGTATTTCTTTGCCGTATAGTGGCTTGGCATCTGTCTTCCCTTCGATTCGTCCTCCGCATTGCCCATTATCTGGTCCAGGATGACCTCAATGGGTACGCCCCTGTGAATCATGAGTGCGACATCCCTGTAATACTGGAATATCACGTCATCATGATCAAGGGCCATGGAAAGCCCGACCTGTGTTGCCTCCTGTCCTATGGATGGAGTGTAGAAGCCGATCCTTCCCTGCCTCTGAGCCATCACTATCTTCTTGTCGAATGTCCTGGACAGCACCATCGCAGTGTATGCCCTGACAAAGACGTCCTTTTCATTCTGTTCGTTTACCATTTCTGTCATTATCCAACCTCCTTAATGTCCACGCTTCCGCTGCTTTATAAGATGTCCTGACAAGAGGACCAGATGCTACGTAGGAGAAGCCAAGCCTGTAGCCCATTTCCTCAAGACTTCGAAACCTGTCCAGTGAGCAGTACTCCTTCACCTCAATCTGTTTTTTTGACGGCCGCAGGTACTGCCCAATAGTAAGTATGTCCACCCCAGCGTCTCTCAGGTCTTCCATGGTATCCATCACTTCATCATCAGATTCCCCATTTCCCAACATGATGGATGATTTTGTAATCTGCCTGCTGTTTCTTTCCTTGACATACCTCAACAATGAAAGCGATTGATCATATCCGGCCCTTGCATCCCTTATGACCGGTGTAAGCCGTCTCACCGTCTCCACATTATGTGCAAGAACCTCAGGTCTTTCCGCGATTATTCTGTCAATAAGTTCCCTCTTTCCCTGAAAATCAGGTATGAGCACCTCTACATAAACGCCAGATTCCTTTACCTTCCTTATGACCCTTGCAAAGTGACCTGATCCCTGATCTGGGAGATCATCCCGATCTACGGATGTTATTACAACGTATTTCAATGCCATCGCACTGACGGACTGTGCGACCTTGTCCGGCTCATCGGAATCCAGGGGAAGCATGCCTCCGTGAGTTACGGAGCAGAACCTGCAGCCGCGGGAACAATTGCTTCCCATAATCATGAAAGTTGCAGTGCCGCTCTGCCAGCATTCTGCGATATTGGGGCACCTGGCCTCCTCGCATACTGTGTGAAGCGAGCGTTCTCTAAGCGTACCCTTGATGAAATTATAAGTGTCCCCGGCGGGTATGCTCACTTTCACATACTCTGGCTTCACGCACTTGAATGCCTTGAAGATATACTAAACTATCGTAAAAGTTCAGGTGCCTCAGCTTAAGGCCTTGAAGAAGTCGGTGAGCAGTTCTATAGCCTCCGTCAGCCTCTCCGTTTCCAAGGTAAAGCAGAGCCTGAATGAGCTTTCTGACCCGAAGTATTCCCCAGATGACAGAAGCGCTCCCGTCTTAGAAAGAACCTGCCTGCAAAGGTCCGCAGGATTTATCTTCGACCTGTAACGCATAAGGCAGTAGGGAGTGGATCCAGATCCAACTTCCGAGATCAGACCTGTTTCGTCCGCGAAATCGGAAACTATCTTCCGGTTGACGTCCACAAGCTTCTTTGCCTTGTTGTAGAAATAATCCCTCTTCTGGAGAATCTGGGCTGCGATCCAGAGAAAGTAGGAAGAGCTCCCACCGGTAAAGAGGCTCCTGAGATGGTCGACTTTGGCAATGGTCTCCTCATCTGATATGACGTAGCCCGTCCTCATGAAACCAAGGCCGTAAAATTTGGAAAAGGTGTTGGAGAAAATTGTGCCTTCGCTTACCTTGAGTCTCTGCGGTTTTTCATATGAGAAGTCCATGAAAGCTTCATCTATCAGGGCGTGGGTGCTGTTCTCTGCAGCCGTTTCCGCTATCTGTTCAATAGCTTCCTTCCTGTACCGGACACCGCGGGGGTTGTTTGGATCGCTGAGCATGAAAGAGGTTTCTTTTCCGGGAAAGCCACCACTGTTGATCCTGTTCACCCTTAATCCGACCATTTCCGGCACGGAAAACATCGGTTCATATTCAGGTACTGGTATGGATACTATCTCGTGATTCATCGCCATTATGGATGCAGCGATAAAGATAGCCTGGGATCCGCCTATTGTAGAGGTTACGTTCTCTTCATCAACGGAATGCAGTGTCGCAACCGTCTTCCTGAAAAACTTTTCGCCATCAATACCTGCCGACGCAAATTCAGCGAAATCTGTCTCAATTCCTATCCTGGAGATGTCGACCTGGTTCATTCCGCTCTGGCTCAGATTGTATTTTGTGCCTGGTACGTTCTCCATCAGCCAGTCATACAGATCAAAAGTGGAATCCTGCATGGTGCCTAATAGCTCTCATGCCCCTAATAATGTTACCACGG
>JAMDAM010000030.1 GCA_023484805.1 Thermoplasmatota archaeon
GGATATCACCTAATTTTTATATCCGAGAAACCTATCCCATGATAATATGTCACGAAAACCAGCTCGAATGTATACACACATTTCAGGCCCTGCATACACAAGAAGAGAATTCATGGGCGGCGTACCATATCCAAAGATTACTACATTTGTCCAGGGAAACCAGAAAGCAGACTTTGATATAGAGATGCAGCTGGTTGCAGAGGAGGCATGCCAGATCAGGCATACCGCGCTTGAAGCTGCAAGGATCTCCATAAACAGGAAACTCCTTGAGAATTTTGGTGCAGAGGGTTATTTTCTGCAGATAAGGCCATACCCACACCAGGTATTGAGAGAACATAAGATGGCAACAGGAGCCGGCGCAGACAGGATTTCAAGTGGTATGAAGCTCTCTTTCGGCAGGCCTGTAGGCACTGCAGCAAGAGTCTACGAAAACGAGATCATAATGGTTGCAAGAATAAATTCTGCCGGGGCAAAGCAACTGAAGGATGCGTTGCACAAGGCTTCATTCAAGCTCCCCACACCGTGCAAAATTAAAATAACAAAGGGAAACGAGATCGCCGGAAAGATTGGGTTGTAGACCTGCTTAACACCCAAACAGATTCTTTATTCGTGACTCTACTTTTCCGTTTTACAATGCAAGATGCATCACATTTTTCCTAGTAATAAAAGCTTCCTCGTTCTATGTTGATCCGTAGTTCGCTTGATTTTTGATAACATAATTGATTTTTCCATGTTACTGAACTTCATCCCAGTTTCGTTGTATCTTTCTTACAAGACTGGGGAAAAATGAAAGGAATCGTGAACGCATCGATTCATCACCCAGAAACAAAGGCAAAGCATCATATGTATAAACCCGTTTAGACAGACGAATGCCAAAGATTCCCGTTATTTTCTACAGGTTCATGGCCTCAAAGATGCTGGCAAGCATCCTCTTCAATTCATATGTGTTATTTTTCCTGTGGGTAGTTCTGCAGACTTATCACTCTGTATTCCTGGCGGGAATGATAGCAACGATATACCTTGCAGTTGAGCTTATCACATCTATTCCGATCGGGCACATGATAGACAGGATGAACAGTACCACGATTAGCCTGATAAGTTCCGTCATCATCCTGATGGGCCCTCTTTTGATTCTCTCGGGATATTCCCTTCTGGCAGTTTACTCCGGTACAACGCTGATCGCGCTAGGCGTAACCATGAAGGGAGACAGTTTTTCTGCAACAATCAAGAAACACTTGAGCCAGGAACAATTCATGACTTCTAATTCATTCAACCAGGCTGCAATATACTCTGCGTCCCTGATAGGAACAGCACTTGGCGGGATATCTATCATATACTTTGTACATCTTTTTCCTTTAATCCTGATTGCAATAAGCATAGCCTCCATTGCTCTTTCAGCCCCGGTCTTTGAGGAAAAGCCAAAAGAGGCGCACAAGAAGGCAACGGAGGAACTCGCATCCGCTATCGTTTTTTACCGCAGGATTCTTGGTTTTCTGGCAATGGCTTTTTTCCTCAACGGCCTATTTATGGCAATAGAAGTTTATTCATCGGGATTGTTTGACATTGTGCTGCATTCAAGCGCCATATTCTACACAATATTTGTAGCCTCAATATCAATAGGTGGAATAATTGGTTCGTTTCTTGCTAATGCAATCAAGAAACACATCAATGACCCATTCAGGATATCCCTGCTTGTTCTTCTTTATCCTCCAATTTTTCTGATCCTTGGAATCAGCAGAAGTGCCATTATCGACATTCTGGACACAACACTTTTAGGCCTCCTTTTGCCCCTGATTAATGTTCCACTTATCGCAAAACTGATGAGCGTTGTTCCCACAAACATATACGGCAAGATAATGGCATTCCTGAGAATTTTCATTGGAGGGTCAACTCCTGCAATGGCTGCCCTGTTCTCCTTTGTTGTGCTTTACTTCCCGGTAAATGTGATACTTTTCTACATAGGTATTTTCCTCTTCCCCCTGGCTGGACTGGCATTTATTGTAGTACCGAATTTCATGAAAATGGAAGCTGACTCGAACGCGACTGTTTCCTAGAATGCGCTTTTGTTGTTTACACTATAATCAAGCTGTTTGCAATAACCCGTTACAGATGCTGAAACGCCTGAATGCAATCAGGGATCTGGATAATGGTAGCTAATGAATGAGTAAAATAGATGGAAATCGGTTGATTAAAGCAGCCGGTTGGAATCCTTCAGTTGAACCTGTTAAGGCAATGAAGTACCCTCCAGATCCATAGTTTGAGATCTGAGCCAGGTACGCTTGCATCAGTTACTATCTATTCGTAAACCTTTTCCTCGACAAGCTTGAAATCAATGGCGTCCTGTTCCACTACCCGCTTGCCTTCCCAGTAATCAGGCCTGGATATCTCCTTTACAAATTCGTGCTGTATTATCATCTTCATTACTTCACTGCTGCCGGTCCAGATGAGTCCAAGGCGTGCATCTCTCAACAGCCTCTCTATGGGATAAACAGTAGTGTAGCCTATTCCCCCCATTATTTGCATTGCAGAGTTCACAGCTGCCCACATTGCTTCCGTGGAATTCAGTTTGGCCATGGAAATAAGCTTGCGTGCACGTGCCATTGGTAGCCTACCCATCTCGTAAGCGTCTGCCGCCTTGCTTGCCTCGTACACAAGTGCCGCTGAGTTTGCAAGAGAGGTGAGACTTTCAGCAATCTTGAAGCTAACCCCTTCGTGTTCTATGAGTTTGCTTCCGAATGCCTTTCTCCTCAGCGCATAGCCGGTTGCGATCTCAATTGCCGCCATACCAACGCCAATGGAACCAGACGCAGTCGTCAACCTCTCCGGGATCATCATGGTATTGAAGATGTCATAACCACCGTTTAATGTCCCTATGAGATTTTCCGCGGGAATTTCAGCATCCCTGAAGACAATTCTCGCGGTTCCGCCACCCTTGTTTCCCATCAAACCGTACATGGTTTCGATCTTCAACCCCGGCGTGTTCCTGTCGACTATGAAAGCACTCACGCCCCTTGTCCTGTTAGGTGCGCTTTGGTCCGTTATTGCATAGGTAACAAAGAAGTCGGCCCCCTGACCCCCAACTATGAAACGCTTCTGTCCGTTGAGAATGAAAGATTTTCCCTTCTTTGTTGCCGTTGTTTTCATCATGCCAAAGAGATCCGAACCGCCGGAAGGTTCCGTAATCGCTTCTGCTCCATAGAGCAGCCCTGAAGTAATGCCCCTAAGGTACTTTTCTTTTTGATCCTTTGTGCCAAATTTGTTTATGGGCTCACCGACAATAGTGCCGAGGGAATACATACAGCTGAGGGTGAACCCAAGGTATCCCATCTCTTCCACTGCAGCCATGTCAGCAACCCATGATGCTCCTCTTCCTCCATATTCCTTTGAAAATCTTAATCCAAGCATATTTGCCTTTGCATTTATATCAACGAATTCCCTGGGGAATTTCTTTGTCTCGCTTTCTATGGCCCTGATGAGATCAGGTGGAATGGACTTGGCAACCTTTCTTGCCTTAAGCTTGATTTCTAATTCGCTTTCACTTAACAGAAAGTCTTCCATTTTTTCACTCCCCCACCATGTTGCGCAATTTCTTCTTGTCTATTTTCCCCGTTCCCGTCAGTGGCATTGCATCGATCCGAACGAACCTGTCAGGGATCCACCATTTCTGGATTTTTCCTTCCTTTACCTGGTTGGCCATGTGGCTCATGATGTTCTGGTCTTCAACAGTCAATCCCTGCTTGGTCTTGATGTAGGCGATGGGCCTTTCACCCCACTTGCTGTCAGGAGAACCCACAATGGCAACACTCTCTATTTCCGGAATGTCAGACATGACGCTCTCCACCATTGCCGATGGTATGAATTCAGCCCCGCTCTTTATCAGGTCCTTGAGCCTGTCACTTATCTGTACCTTGCCGTCAAGAATGTATCCTGCATCTCCAGTGATGAACCATCTTTCACTGTCAAATGATTCGGCGGTTTTTTGATCATCTCCCACATAACCGCTCGGAAGCCACGGAGACCTGAAGTTAATCTCACCAATCTTTCCATCGCTGGATTTCCTGATCCTGTATTCAGACAATGGAGCAGGTATGACCCCGGAAGTGGAAAGGGTATTCCTCTCATAAAGATCGGGCACGTTTTCGGAAAGTGAACCGATGCCGGCAATCAAGCCATCCGAGAAGCCATAAATGGAGGTGAGTTCGATGCCCTTGTTGGAAGCTGCTTTTACAATACCGGACGGGATGGGGGATCCGCCAACGAGAACTTTCAGGCCGCTTAGGTTTGCTGCATCTGGATGCGAGAGTATACCATATAGCATTGTCGGAACCATGCTCATCCATGTAACCTTATTCATCCTTATCGCATCCATTGTCAACTGAAGATCGAATCGCCCATCCATGACATAATCTGCACCGATCATGGTGGCGACATACGGGGTACCCCATGACCAGAGATGATAATTTGGTATCAGGGAGAAAATGACATCGCTAGAGTTAATCCTTGAATTGCCGGGATATGCGGAAAGCAGGGTAAGAATACTCCAGATTGCCATGGTTGTCTTCTTGTGCGAGTAAGCTATCTGCTTTGGGTTTCCAGTTGTGCCAGAAGTGAAAAGGATGGATGCAGTATCAGTCTCACGTGAGGCGAATCCGTCTTTCTCGCTTCCGGTTTTCATTAAGTCAGCGTAAGAATTGTAACCTGAAGAGCTTCCGTCGTTTATGACGTAAATGTTATCCCTCCTTATGATCTTCATTTCCTCTATTTTCCTCACGATGGGAAGAAACTCCTCTGAAAAGAAAAGGGCCTCATCATTGGCCATACTGATTGTCCTGATTATTTCCTCGGGAGGCAAACGCATGTTCACCGGATGAATCACATTCCCTGACAGGGGAATACCGAACAGCATTTGCATGTATGGGATTGTGTTCCAGTCCAGTACGCCTATCGCCTTTCCTTCACCATATTTTGCAGACATGGCACTGGAAAAACGCTTAACGTTCTGGAAAAGCCCGTGATAAGTCGTTGACGTTCCCTTATAATGAATCTTCTTTTCCGGGGATCTCAACAGTGTCTGGTAGAATAAGCGATCAAGGGTCAACCCTACGTCCATTTCCTTCTGCATACGAATTAATGAAGATATGGATATATAACACTTGGTGCGATTTTTATCGGTTCAATTTTAGACCTTTTGTGATGTGCAGCACTCATCAGTCAAAAAATGCCGTGATCCGGTCAAGATGCTCTCGTATCGGGAGCTTATCCGGATACCTGCGAAAGATGATGAGGCTAACGCTATTTCTGGTTCCAGAAATCTGCAGAATATGACCTGCTTTCCCTGCTTCCGATGAAATCCTGTATAAGTTTGGCGGCAAGCATTGAGGTGTTTCCGTTATCGTAAAGGGGAGTAAACTCCAGAACGTCAAAACCCACTGCATCCCTTGCGAAGGTATTTATCACAGCTTTGACGTCTGTATCGGATAGGCCATATGGCTCAGGCGTTCCAACCCCGGGGGCATACGCCGGATCGATGCCATCCATGTCTATTGATATGTAGACCTTTCCGTGTATGGAGTTCCTTATCTCCCTTATCACGCTGGAGATTCCTCTTTCCCGCACCATTGAAGCGCTGAAGAACCTTACTTTGTGGAATTCCGGAGACTCGTATTCCTCCTTGGATACAGACCTTGTCCCGATGGAAAAAATTCTGCCCTCGCCAAGAATCTCAAGGGACCTGCGGGTAACGCATGCATGGTTGTGATCATTTCCCATGTATGATTCCCTGAAGTCTGAGTGCGCGTCTATTATGATCATCGACACGTCTCGAAGATTTCTTATGGCACCTGTAGTAATTGAATGCTCTCCCCCGATCATAATCGGCACCTTTCCATCTAATATTATCTTAGAAGTAGCCAGCTGGACTGAATCCACAACCTCGGCCGCATCTTCACCAACTTCCAGGTTCCCGAGATCTGTTATGGGGACATCCGGGAAATTGACACCGTAATATGGATCAAAGGACTCAAGGTTGTCATATGCATAACGGACACTCTCCGGGCCTAGCCTGGAACCTCTCCTGAAGCTTGAGGTGCCGTCAAAGGGGACTCCAAAAATGACGTATCGTGCTTCAGCATAGCTGGAATGCGCATCGGGAAGCTTTGTGCTCTTAAACAGGTAGCTCAGTTCTGGAACATTATCTTCTTCTTTCCCATGGTCTCCCAATAAGATACCTCCATTCCAGCCTTTACTCTGTCTGCATCTTCAGGTGAGATCGGGATCAGGAACGTTTCGAAGGTCTCGGAGTCCATCAGCTGGGCTTCCTTGTTGGCAACCGATAATACCTGTGCATTCTTTTTCTCGATAATCGGTACCTTCACCTTGTGCTTTACTGGGTAGACCACACTGTGCTTCTGATCATCAAAAATGCCTATGGCAACTATTCTTCCCTTGGCCTCACCGTGCTTCCCGGGTTTTGACATTGTTATTTCCATTATCTTGCACGGAGAATCGTCTATAAGCATGTATCTTCCTACTTTTAATTCCCTTACTTCGGCTTCCTGCCAGCTCATTATAATTCTCAGAGCGATCGTCTCGGTGCTTAAATACTTTATGAGATATATTGGCCGTAAAGAATATTAGGTTCAGTAAAACTCTTCCTCCGCATCCACGTCTTGCGCTGGGTGGACCAGCTTGCCATCATCCTTCAGTACTTTGCCGTCGATGATCACGTATTTTACGTTTGAGGGATTTGCAGAATATACTATGTTGCTGACTGCATTTTCCAAGTTTGTAGGGGTCATGTTTGCCTGAGAGGTATCTATAAGCACCACATCTGCGAGTTTTCCTGGTTCCAGTGATCCGATCCGATCTGCACCGAGTGCTCTGGCCCCATTCACGGTAGCCATGTCCAGAACTGATCCGGAGTTTATAATTGCCGGGTTCCACCGATCGTTCTTGATCCAGAGTGAAGAGAATTTCATTGCTTCAAACATGTTAAGCGCGTTGTTGCTCCCGCTGCTGTCTGTACCCAAGGAGACAACCATGCTGTTTTCGATCATCTCGGGGACGGGAGCAATCCCTCCCACTCCAAGCTTGCCGTTGCTCACTGAATTCCACGACACTTTAACGCCATTCTTTGCCATTGTCCTTATTTCACTGAGTGTCACCCAGACGGAATGGGCTGCGAGCAGCCTGGAGCTCAGAAACCCTATTTCACCCAGATGCTCTGTTGGTCTCTTTCCGCCGCTCTTCCTTACGAAGTCGTAGACCTCCTTCCTGGTTTCGGCCAGGTGAGTGTGGATAATGGTATCGTGCCTGCTTGCAACATCAAGGGTTTTCATGTAATTCTCATCGCTGCTGACGTAAATACCCTGAACACCGATGGACGGAGTTACCAGGTTCTCACCCGTATGCTTCAGTATAAAGTTCTCCGCATTCTTCACTGGATTCCCGTTCTGCGTCGTGAATTCCTCGTCCAGTGTGTTCCAGGAAAGAAACCCGCGGATGCCTGAATCCTTTACTGCGCGAGCTATGATATCCTCGGAATAGTACAGGTCAGCGAAAGAAGTGATTCCACCCGAGATCATCTCGTCTATTCCAAGCCTGGCAGAGTTGTATATTCCCTTCTCTGTCCTCTTGCCGTCCAGTTCGAAGGTCTTCTCCAGGAACATGTCCAGAGGCATGTCATCAAGCCTCCCCTTAAGGTGCGACATTGCAACGTGTGCATGTGTGTTCACGAATCCAGGGAGAGCTATCATTCGTGAAGCGTCAATGACCCTTTCTGCATCTTCTGTGCATTTACCGATTTTCATGATCTTATTGCCGTCAATGAAAATATCTCCCTTGAGAATGTTTCTTTCCTTGTTCTGGGAGACTATCAGTGCATTTTTGATCAGGATTGTTCCCATGTTACAATATTTCGTTTCCCAATATCATTTTATCTTAGGTTTCCTGTTCTTCTCCTTCCTTGAAGTTCGTGAAATTGCAATGAATGTCGCAAGGACTCCGAAGCCAATGATTGACAGCTGGTATTGTGTGTAACTGAAGTAGTCGTAAACAGCAAAAAGAAGTGTTCCCATGACGGACCCTGCGAACAGGGAGTAAGCAAGGTCACCCAGTCTTTCCCTTTGGTGGCCGTTTTCCCTGAGGTATATAGAGAAAACTATGGCAATGGTCGAGATTATGAAGAGCACCAGAAGTTCCTGGTTGATCTGTATCTGGAAGTTGGCCATTGGAAGGAATTTCTGGTATCCGTAAACAAACAGTTCGTAGTAAGAAAGTATCTCAAGGGAAAATACAAGGGAAAGTGCATTCATGAAGGTGAGGCTGAACTCATGCATTGCTGCTATAATGGAAAGTTCGTAGAGCATAGTGCCCAGCGAGAGGAAAAGATAGCCGATCATCCTGCTGGAACGCTTGGATAGCAATCCCTCGAAAATGAAGATAAAGGCAAAGGCAAAGTCTATCGCGAAGAATGTGGAAAGGGTCAGGGGAATTGAGAAAATCTCTAGGTAATAGTACCTTGAGGGGTTTACGAGATAGAAAAGAGTGGCTATGACAAGAAGCATGGCTATTATGAGCGCCACCGGATAAACACTGGAGCTGTAACGTTTCGGCACAATCAGCTTTACTATTGGGAGGGCTGCGATCAGCACTAGAACTGCAAGATTTATGTTAGCGTAAAAATAAGGAAAAGTGTAAACGTATATGAGAATAGCCGGAGAAAATGCCAGCAGGTTGAGTCCAGTGCCAAGAGCCCTTGATTCCATCTACGCCCCCTCATTTGTGAGCTTTCCATAACGATATGCGGCCATTATCCTGTAAAGGAGATCCTTTTCCCGCGATACGGATGACTTGATCCCTATGGAATTGAAAAACTTTGACAGAGCCGTCAGGTAGCGGTAATGCTTTAGCCCGGAATTTTTCATTAGCGCACTGTAGACGTCATCTTTCCTCCTCTCCATGAAGTCATATGGATCAAGTATGAAAAGCGACACTTTCTTGTTTGTCTCAAATTCCTTCCTCGTCCCCTTTCTGAAGCTCTCAGGGTATGAGAATGGAGTAATCACGAACACGAGCGCGTTCTTCTTTACATCCCTCTTTATCCTGCTGAATGTCTGGAAGATTGAAAAGTCCCCATTTGGCCTGATCTCTGATATGGTCTGTTCAAATTTCCTTATTGGCTCCTGAGATTTCTTTGCCGGTATGAAGTAATCGTACTTTGAGGAGTTGATAATATAACCAACTCCATCGTGGTTCTTCACTATGCTGTAAGAAGCGTTCATGACTGTTGCTATGACAAAATCATACATTCTCTTCTGTCTGGTCCCCTGGTTCATGCCTATACCATAGTCAACTACGAAAAAAACGTCAATCTGGCGTTCCTCTTCCATCTGCTTGATATATATGTCCTCACCATTTAGTCTGCCGTATCTGCTCCATGCAATGTACTTGGTGTCGTCAGATTCATTGTATGGGCGTATCCCGTAAAAGTTGTACCCCTGTCCTATTTTCTGGGAATAGTGAATGCCGTAAGTGAATTTCATGTTGCTCAGTCTTTCACTTCTCTGGGTGTAGATGTCAGAAAGTGCTGGGGAAACTATCATTTCGTCAATCACAGGCGCTGTGTAGGAGGAAATGCATAGCTTCATCGGGTCTTCTGCGTAAATAATAACCGGGCCCACCTTGTATTTTCCAATGGCAATTGATGCTATGGAATAGTCCCTCTTCACCTGTTCCCCGGGCTTTAGAATAATGTATCCCTGGAAATCACCCTCCGTATTGAAGACATCAGACAGTGTGTCATAGTAATGGAAAAAAACAGTTTTCCTGGTCCTGTTGGTGAAAAATATCCTTATTGGCCGCATCTGGAATTTCCGGGCGGAATTGGACTCGATCTCCCTCCTGACCTCTATGTTCCTTATGCTCCTTGAGAGGCCAGTGTTGAAAGACATGATGTCGCTGGCTACAACGAAAAAGAGGATCATCAGCGCAACGATGTAATAATCGTAGCCGATGAATAGCGACTCCAGCAAGCCGCCGGCAATGATTCCAAGAACTATATATCCGGTTTTCCTGATCATGTTGGTATCTCTACTTCACCCACAATCCTGTCTATTATGCTGTTCACTGCCCCTACCGGATCTGATGATCCATCTATCATGGCCTCCGGTTTGAGAATAATCCTGTGGTTCAGCAGCTCCCGGGATATGGATACAATGTCCTCAGGGATAACGTAGTTCCTGCCGTTGATAAGTGCATTGGCCCTTACTGCCTTCAGATATTTTGCAGTGGTTCTCGGGCTTGCGCCAAGGTATACCATATCGCTTTCCCTGGTCCTTCTGATCAGATCCACGATGTATATCTTCACATCCTGTGAGATGTACACATTGTCAACAGCCGATCTCAGCTTCAGGATCTGGTCGGCGTTCATCAGATTCTCCTTTATCTGTGCCCTGTTAGTGATGGAGTTGAGGATGTTTATCTCCTCCTCACGGCTGGGGTAGGTGAGGTTGTACCGGAAAAGAAACCTGTCCATGAGAGCCTCTGCAAGTGGAAAAGTCCCCTCCTGCTCTACAGGGTTTTGCGTCGCAATGACCAGGTATGGTTCGGGCAGGATGTGATCTTCACCGCCAACAGAAACACGGTGCTCCTCCATTGCCTCCAGCAGTGCAGACTGCACCTTGGCAGGAGTCCTGTTTATTTCATCTGCAAGAATAAGGTTGGAGAATATCGGGCCCTGCCTGAATTCCATCTTCCTGGATTCCAGGTTGAAGACTATGCTTCCCGTGATATCAGATGGAAGCATATCCGGGGTGAACTGGATCCTGTTGAAATTGATGCCTATCTCCTTTGCGAACTGGCTCGCCAGCATGGTCTTCGCCAGGCCTGGTACACCCTCCAGAAGAATGTGGTTTCCGCTCATCAGGGCGATGAACATAAAACGCACTATACGTTCCGATCCCACCACCACCTTGCCCATGTCTGCCTGAATCTGCTTCACTGTATTCCTGAGTTCCATCAAGTCACTGCCGTTTATTTCTGTCATTTTGTGTTAGCTCCTTCCTTCACGCTTGCAAGTTCGAAAAGCTCCATCTTCATTTTCCTGACGCTTGCGTAGAGATCGAGTATTTTCTTGAATGTCTCAAGTTTAAGTTCCTCTCCCCTTTTTTTCCTTTTTTTGTAGGTAGACTTGCTCATGGCATCGTATCTTCTGTATGCCTTCATCAATCTCTTGAAATCCATTGAATTCTGCATCAGTGCCTCAAAATCACTTCCCATGTCTGCCAGGTATTTTTCATAGTTGTTGCTCTGAATAATATTCACCTCCCTGTTGAAACGATCGGTCGGAAGATCGAAGGGTTCCTTCATCTGCGCCAGCGTCGGAGGGGCATCGATGAATGCCCTCTTTGAAAGTCTGGAATATGAGAATGAAACTACAAACACCAAGAATATTGGAATTATGAATCTGAAGAGGAATTGTGGAGATCCAGTAATGTTTGATTC